>JAVBUX010000167.1:0-10762 GCA_031554915.1 Bacteroidales bacterium
TTTGGGATACATTTCATAAACCATGTATTCCGTACGTACCATGGCGGCATAAATCCGGGAGACAATCTCTTTTAGGAAATCTAAGTTTCGTTCCGATTCGTTCATCACCAGTTCCCAGTCCCACTGATCCACATAGAGAGAATGCAGATTCCCTAATTCTTCATCAGAACGGATCGCATTCATATCTGTATAAATTCCAAAACCGGGTTCTATATTATGGTCGGCCAGAGTGAGACGTTTCCATTTGGCCAGAGAATGTACTATTTCAGCATAAGAGTCATCCAAGTCTTTGATAGGAAAACTTACGGGCCTCTCCATTCCACTTAAATCATCATTGATTCCTTGTCCTTTTAGAACAAAAAGAGGTGCTGTAACTCTTCTTAATCTCAGTTCGGAAGATAAGTTTTGTTGAAAAAAATCTTTTATCTTCTTGATACCCATTTCTGTTTCAGCCATGTTAAGAGAGGCTTTGTAGCAGGGTGGCGTTATTAAATAGCTCATAATCTTAGTATTTCATCATGCAAAGATAGGAAAAGCTTTCAAAATGGCAATTTATTAGTTAAATTATTTTCTAAATGGTAAAATTTGGATGGTTCTTCTTTTTGATGTATATTTGCATCCGCAAAAGGCCCCGTAGTTCAGCTGTATAGAACGTCAGATTCCGGTTCTGAAGGTCACAGGTTAGAATCCTGTCGGGGTCACAAAACAAAAGCAGCCATTTACAGTGATGTAGGGCTGCTTTTTTAGTTTGTAATTTTTGCTTAAAATTGCGTATTGAATCCTATAAATAATTGAAATTTGGCTTGTCCGATACCTTTGGCCAAAACTGAATATTGAGGTTCTGCAAAGATATTAAAAACGACTTTGTTGACTTTCACAACCTTACCTATACCTAATCCGAGGGGTATATTATAATTTCCATTGGTAAGATCGAAAGACCAAATTCCCGTACTTCTAAGATATGTGCCTCCTCCAATTTGCCACATCCCGAATAATTGAGATGTCAGTAAATCGATATCTGCAGCATCGCTGTCTCCCGCAAAATCGGTTTGCCATTGAAGTAAGGTTCCTCCTTGGAATGATGGATTTTTAGCGAAGAATGCAAGAGCGGCAACTCCCGCCTGCCATTTTTCGGAACTAAAACCATTTGTTCCGGTTGGTGCGGTAATCAATGGGCCTATCCCGATTTTATTGCCTCCGTTATCTACAGAGTAGATAGCAAAAAGATTGAAGTCTCCCAGCCCTGATTCCGGACTTACATTCGGAGAAGAAGAGGTAACTACAGGTAAGGTTCCTCGTAATAGGAATTTGCCTATAGGTTGGGCATATCGAAACATCAATTGATTTTGAGCTACATCAGGTAAGCCATAAACACTGCTAACAATATAATTATGAATATTAAAAGCTTTGACATGGGCCATTGGGTCATTGGCCTTCTTGAGTGTTTCGACATCAAGAACATCATGTTGTTGTGCGTTGATATTGCTTGTTGTACAAAAGAATAGCAGGCATAAGAACGCGAATACCCTAAAAATAGTTTTCATTGTTTTACGTATTAATGTTAATGTATAATTAACAAATAATACAATTTTTTGTTTTGGTGTCTATGGAGAATTAATAATTAAAAATGAAGAGAAAGAAGGACTGGCTTTGCACA
Organism: Bacteroidales bacterium; assembly: GCA_031554915.1. GTDB lineage: Bacteria > Bacteroidota > Bacteroidia > Bacteroidales > Azobacteroidaceae > BNXB01. The sequence goes on from JAVBUX010000167.1 coordinate 1,658, forward strand.
AGCTCATTCTTAATTCTCTTCATTTTAAGTGTTAATTTTTTTAGTTTTATTTTTATTTTCCGCTGAAGTTAACCTTGTCGAATAAAATAGCCGGGATTCTCCATGAGGAGTTCATCTTCGGATCATTACCTACTTCAACGACATTTTTCCAAAGTTCCAATAGATTTCCGGTAATATTCATCTCATTCAGAGGTTTGGTCGCTTTACCGTTTTCAACGAAGAAACCTTCGATACCGAATGAAAAATCTCCGGTGGTACTGTTGCTGTTACCTCCGTTGAATCCGGTTACCCAAATACCTTTCTCCATTGAAGCTAACAATTGATCGAAATTTTTATTTCCGTGTACACAAGTCAGGAGGGATGGACCTTGAATTGTGGGCTCCATTTTTAATTTCAAACCACTGTAAGTGTCAATATAATACATTTTCAGAACTCCATTTTCGATGACTGTCCGTTTTTTTGTAGCAACACCTTCTCCATCGAACCAGCGGGAGCCTCTTGCTCCAGGAATGTGAGGATCATCTATCAGAGTAATTTTATCAGAAATAATTTGTTGACCGACTTTATCAATCAAAAAAGAGTTTTTTTGTTGAATCGCATTTCCATAAATAGCTGAAAAAATAGGGGATAACAAACGGGTAATTTGAGTGTTATCTACAATCATCTGGAATACACCGGATTCCATTTTTGTTTGTCCCAATTTGCGTACAGTCCGTTCGTATGCCGTCTTGCCGATACCGCTCTTTTCCAGTTTATCCCAGAAAATAGCTGAATCATACCAGTAAGAGGATGGACGGGCGTCGCCTTCTCCTTTCATAGCTGTATCAGCGGAGATACTAAAATAAGTAGTATCGGATTCGCCTTCAAATCCATTGCTGGCAATAGCATACGAGCTGCTGATTCCGTCAGAATAACTGGCCGAAACAGAGATTAAACGTTCGTCTTTTCCATATACTTCAGCAGCATTGGCCTTGATCAAAGCCATTTTGTCATCAACAGTTGCTTTGCTATAGTTGTTATCAAAGACATCCAAACCTTTGCCATCGCCTTTGTAATAACGTTCTGGCTTGGGCAGCTGACGAAATTCGTCTTTGGACAAAAAGCGAGTTGCTTCTATTCCATTGGCTATAAAGCGTTCCAGTTCTTTTTTATCCAAGCGGTTTGTTGAATAATTTCCATAACGTCCGTCAACATAGAGTTGAATACTCATACCGTTTTCAGACGATTGTTCCAGTTTTTCTAATTGAGTGTCGCGATAATCAAATGAATTATTTGTTCCGGAATAAACGGAGACGCGGGCATCCGAACAACCTTTGCTCAGTGCATATTGCATTGCCCAGCGGGCTAAATCTTTATGTTCTTTAGAAATCATCTTATTGTCCTCCAACGGTTAATTGTTTAACTAAAACGGATGGTAAACCTTGTGAAACCGGCATTCCCTGTCCGTCTTTTCCACAAGTCCAGGCTCCCTGGTCGATCTTTAGGTTATTACCTACCATTGTAACGTCGGCCAAAGCCTTCGGACCATTACCGATGATGTTGATGTCCTTGATCGGTTGGGTTAGTTTTCCATTTTCAATCAGGTAGCCACTTTTTACGAAGAAAGTAAAGTCTCCAGCTCCGATTTGTACCTGTCCATTAGTAAAATTGTCAACAAAAACACCCTGTTTAACGCTGGCGATGATTTCTTCTTCTGTGTAATTTCCGTTTTCCATGTATGTAGAACGCATACGGGGTATCGGAACAAAGCGGAAGGATTGACGACGGCCGTTTCCTGTTGGGGCAACACCATAATGCTTAGCGCTGATGCGGTCGTGCAGATATGAGTTAAGAACACCGCTTTTAACGATATAAGTACGTTGACTGGCAATACCCTCATCATCAAAATTGATAGACCCACGATCATAATTAATAATACCGTCATCCACAACATTGATATGCTCATTGCATATTTTTTTGCCTAGTTTATCTGAGAAAATAGATGTTTTTTTACGATTAAAATCAGCCTCGAAAGCATGTCCGATGGCCTCGTGAAGAAGAATTCCGGATCCTCCGGCGCCCATTACCACAGGCATTTCTCCTCCTTTGGGTTTCACAGCATTGAATAATATAGAGGTGTTTTTGACAGCTTCTTGTGCAATAGTTTCTACCACTTCGTTTGTCAGGAAACTTATATCCCTACGTGCCGCGCGTGAAGAATGAGCATTTTCGATTTTACTATCTTGTTGCATAATACACATTCCGGAGAAAATAATCATCGGACGATAATCATGACATAAAGTGCCTTCCGAATTATAGTATAAAATATAGGACGTAGAATCATTTATAGACGCACTCACTTTTGTTACACGTTTGTCTAACTCAAAAATACGGTCATTCAGTTTTTGCAGGTATGGCATTTTAGACTGAATAGTTGCATCTTCCCATGATTTGACAATAGGGTAGTGGTTCTTGAAAACTTTTTCATTGATTTTAACAGGAGGAGTTTTCGCAGAACCGGAAGCAATACGGGAAGCTGTGCGAGCAGCATTCATCATGTCTGCCAAAGTGGTGTTTTCAACAAAAGCATAGCCTGTTTGGTCACCCGACACTACCCGGATACCAACACCATAGTCGATATTCGAACTGGCACGATTTACGGCCCCATCCTGCAGACCCAGGTAATTGTTGAATGTATGTTCGAAATACAAGTCAGCATAATCGCCTCCTTTTTCCAATGCAACAGCCATGACCTTACGAAGGTCGGCTTCTGTAACTCCAAAATGATTTAACATTTTAGGTAAATCTTCTTTCATGTTCGTGATTTGTGACTGGATGATTTGCGGGAAAGCAGCAGCTCCAACGACAGCCAGCCCCCCCGTTCTAAGAAAATCTCGTCTTTTCATGTTATTATAATTAGAAGGTCTATAATACTATGCCGACAAAGATAAATTATTTCTCACAGATTTCACAGACTACACGGAGTTTATTTGTGAAATCTGTGAGAAATAATTTACTTTTTAGCTTGTCTTTTGCGATCGTTTTCGTCAAGAAGGATCTTTCTTAACCTCATGGAGTTAGGGGTTAATTCCACATATTCATCTTCTTTGATATATTCGAGGGCTTGCTCCAGGCTAAATATGACAGGGGGTGCCAGACGAACTTTATCATCTGTTCCGGATGCTCGTACGTTGGTAAGCTTTTTTGACTTGGTTACATTTACAACCAAATCTCCTTCTTTAGTATGTTCTCCGACAATTTGTCCGGCATAAATGTCTGTTTGCGGATCAATGAAAAATTTACCGCGATCTTGTAGTTTATCCAGGGCGTAAGCAAATGCATTTCCAGTTTCCATTGCAATGATGGAGCCATTCTGACGTTTTTCGATTTCTCCTTTCCAGGGTTGGTATTCCAGAAAGCGGTGAGCCATGATTGCTTCTCCTGCTGATGCGGTAAGAACATTATTGGTCAATCCGATGATTCCCCGTGACGGAATCGTAAATTCTAGGTGGATTCGGTCTCCTTTTCGTTCCATGGATTGCATTTCTCCTTTCCGTTTGGTGACCATATCAATGATCTTACTGGAAGATTCCTCCGGAAGATTAATGGTAAGTTGTTCTACAGGTTCGCATTTTTCTCCATCGATTTCTTTGATAATAACCTGTGGTTGGCCAACTTGTAATTCAAAACCTTCGCGACGCATGGTTTCGATCAATACAGAAAGATGTAGTACTCCGCGGCCAAAAACATTCCAGGCATCTGCCGAATCGGAATGTTGGACTTTGAGGGCCAGGTTTTTATCAAGTTCTTTCATCAGCCGGTCGTAGATATGCCTTGAAGTGACATATTTACCATCTTTTCCGAAAAATGGAGAATCATTTATGGTGAACAGCATAGACATTGTCGGCTCGTCGATAGCAATAGGAGGCAGTGCTTCCGCATTTTCCAGATTGGTGATCGTATCTCCGATTTCGAATCCTTCAATACCAATCAGAGCACAGATGTCTCCTGATTCGGCTGATGTTACTTTAGTGCGGCCCAATCCTTCAAAAACGTCAAGTTCTTTAATTCGGGATTTAACCAGACTGCCATCGCGTTTGCAAAGCATCACGTCCATTCCTTCGCATAGTGTACCGCGATGAATACGTCCTACAGCAATACGTCCTACATAGTTGGAATAATCGAGCGAAGTAATCTGCATCTGAGGAGATCCTTCCAGCTTTTTTGGGGCAGGAATATGCTCTAAAATAGAATCGAGCAAAGGAAATATATTTTCAGAAGGGTTTTTCCAATCATCCGACATCCAGCCTTGTTTTGCGGAGCCATAGATAGTTGGAAAGTCCAATTGTTCTTCGGTGGCTCCCAGGTTGACAATCAGGTCGAATACCATTTCTTCCACTTCTTCAGGCCGGCAGTTTGGTTTGTCAACTTTATTGATTACGACAATCGGTTTGAGTCCCAGATTAATAGCTTTTTGCAGAACAAAACGAGTTTGAGGCATCGGACCTTCGAATGCGTCAACAAGGAGCAAACAGCCGTCAGCCATATTCAATACCCGCTCTACTTCTCCTCCAAAGTCGGCGTGTCCCGGGGTATCGATGATATTGATTTTTGTATCTTTGTAGTTGATGGAAACATTTTTAGCTAAAATGGTGATTCCACGTTCTCTTTCCAGATCGTTACTGTCCAGGTATTGGTCTAACTCGGCTTTGTCATCCCGGAATAATTTCCCGGCTAAGAGCATTTTATCTACTAAAGTTGTTTTTCCATGGTCAACATGGGCAATAATCGCAATATTTCTTAAGTTTTGCATAAATTGTTTTTTGTCTTCTGTCTTTTAGTATCAAAAATCCCTCCGGCAGTAATCTTAAAAAATTACATCGGAGGGTTTTTCACAAATCGCGTGCAAAATTACAAAAAAAAAGAATATCTTTGCCGGAATTGTTCAATAACTTATATTAATATTATACTATGAATAGACTAAAATGTTGGCTTACAGCCATTGCGATGCTCGTGACTTCGGGAATGAGTTTGTTTGCTAGTGAGGCAGATCTGGCAATTCCCGACTTACATGATGGAACCTTCCATGTTTTTGGAGCTGAAATGACATCCTGGAGTTTTCTTCTTTACGGAGCTCTTATTATTACCGGAACATTAGGATTCAGTTTGTTACTTTTCTTCCAAATCAAAAAACTCCCGGCTCATAATTCGATGTTGAAAGTGGCTGGTACTATTTATCAAACCTGTAGCACTTATCTGAAGCAACAGGGAAAATTTCTTTTGATGTTATTTACTTTGATTGCGGCTGTTCTTTGTGTGTATTTTTTCGGATTGTTACACCAAAGCTTGCCCGTCGTTGCACAGGTATTGATGTTCTCCATCATTGGTATGGGAGGATCATATGCCGTAGCCTGGTATGGTATTCGCCTGAATACTTATGCTAATGCACGTACGGCTTTTGCTTCGTTGAGAGGTCGTCCTCTGGATGTGGTGAATATTCCATTAAAAGCAGGTATGAGTGTCGGACTTTTCCTGATTTCTCTCGAATTGGTGATGATGGTGGTTATTTTGTTGTTTGTGCCGCGTGATATAGTCGGTATTTGTTTCCTTGGATTTGCTATTGGAGAATCATTAGGAGCAAGCGCTTTGCGTATTGCAGGAGGTATCTTTACAAAAATTGCCGATATTGGTTCCGATTTGATGAAAGTGGTATTCAAAGTAAAAGAAGATGATCCTCGTAATCCTGGGGTTATTGCCGACTGTACAGGAGACAATGCCGGAGATAGCGTAGGTCCTACTGCCGATGGTTTTGAAACTTATGGAGTAACAGGAGTTGCTCTGATCACATTCATTACATTAGCAGTAAAAGATCCGGGTATTCAGGCAAAATTGATTGTTTGGATTTTTGGTATGCGCTTTTTGATGGACTTCCTTTCCGGCTGTTCGTTCTTTATCAATCAGGCAATTTCTCAAAAATTATATGGAAATAAAAAAGAATTTGATTTTGAATCGCCTTTGATGCGTTTGATCTGGATTGCAGCTGTTCTTTGTATATCTGCTACTTTCTTTATGAGTCATTTGCTATTAGGTGATATGGATGATCCGACTTTGTGGTGGAAATTAGGTATCATTATCAGTTGCGGTACGTTAGCTGCTGTTTTGATCCCTGAGTTTACAAAAATATTTACCAGTTCTAAGTCCAAGCACGTGAGTGAAGTGGTCACTGCATCGCGCGAAGGAGGTTCTTCATTGAATATCCTTTCAGGTATTGTTGCCGGTAATTTCAGTGCATTTTGGACTGGCATGTTGATTGTCGGTTTGATGACTATTGCTTATTTCACTTCAGGAATGGGTTTGGCTGCTGTTTTAGGTCCCCATGCTTCAATTTTTGCATTTGGTTTGGTGGCTTTCGGATTCCTTTGTATGGGTCCTGTAACTATTGCTGTTGACAGTTATGGTCCTGTAACAGATAATGCTCAATCGGTATTCGAACTTTCTCAAATAGAACAAATTCCGAATGTGGAACAAGAAATTGAAAAAGATTTTGGCTTCAAACCTGAGTTTGAACATGGGAAACATTATCTGGAAGCAAACGACTCTGCAGGAAATACATTTAAAGCTACAGCAAAACCGGTATTGATTGGTACAGCTGTCGTTGGTGCTACTACAATGATTTTCTCTATTATTCTCTTATTGGAAAAAGCCGGATTATTGAGCCTGTCATTAACTGATGCTCCTGTAATCTTAGGATTGATTTGCGGTGGAGCTGTTATTTTCTGGTTCAGTGGTGCTTCCATTCAGGCTGTAACTACCGGAGCTTACCGTGCGGTAGAGTTTATCAAACGTACATTTAATCTGGATAATACTGAAGCCAACTCGGAAGATTCCAATACCGTTGTAAGAATCTGTACACAATATGCGCAAAAGGGTATGTGGAATATTTTTATTGCACTGATCTGTATTACTTTGGCATTTGCATTTATGGATCCTAACTTCTTTGTAGCTTATTTGATTTCTATTGCAGTATTCGGTTTGTTCCAGGCAATCTATATGGCTAATGCCGGTGGTAGTTGGGATAATGCGAAAAAAGTAGTGGAAGTGGATTTGAAAGAAAAGAATTCTCCTTTACATGAAGCTGCTGTTGTGGGTGATACAGTGGGAGATCCATTTAAAGATACTTCTTCAGTTTCTTTGAATCCGATTATCAAGTTCTCTACATTATTCGGACTGTTGGCAACAGAGATTTGTATTGAAATGAAAGCCAGTGGACATGATTATTCATTGTATATTGCGATACCCTTCCTGCTTATTGCATTGGTATTCGTTTGGCGTTCATTCTATAAAATGCGTATTCCATTGGAAAAATAAAAAAAATAGAATATTGATGAAAAGGAGAAATTTGGATGAAGTTGTCATTTAAATTTCTCCTTTTTTTAGAAATGTTTCAAGCCGAAAGTTTTACTTTACGCTTTTGTGTCTCACATCTTTGGCGTTCAAAAAATTATTAAAGTGAAAGAAGAAAAGAAAATTGTACTCAGAATAGATGAAAAACCAAAGCTTACTCAATGGCTTTTTCTGAGTATTCAGCATTTATTTGCCATGTTTGGGGCTACAGTTCTTGTTCCTGTGTTGACGGGGATGAGTCCGGCAGTAGCTCTTGTTTCGAGTGGTATCGGAACCTTAGTTTTTATTGCCATCACCAAAGGGAAAGTGCCCTCATATTTGGGTTCATCATTTGCATTTATCAACCCGATTATTGCGGTTAAAGCTTTAGAGTTAGACCCGAATTCAGGCGTTGAGGTAGGGAGTTTCCTTGTCGGCAGCCTTTTGGTTGGTATTACCTATTCAATTGTCGCATTGATCATCACGAAAGCCGGAACAAAATGGCTGATGAAGTTATTACCTCCGGTTGTTGTAGGCCCTGTAATTATTGTGATTGGTTTGGGTCTGGCTTCTACGGCAGTAGGAATGGCAACTAATAATCCGGCGGGGGAGTATGATTTGAATTGCATTCTGGTCGCACTTCTGACTCTAGCCGTAACGATTATAGTTTCTGTTTTTACACGTGGTTTTATCAGTGTTATTCCTGTACTTATCGGAATAATTTGTGGATATGGGTTTTCCGCTATGATGGGAATTGTCGAGATACAGACTGTGGTTGAAGCCAAGTGGTTTGCTTCCCCTCCTTTTATGTTTCCGTTTGTCGATTATACTCCTTCTTTTACATGGCGGGTGTTTCTGATGATGGTTCCGGTAGCTATTGTCCCGATTGCAGAACATATAGGACATCAGTTAGTTTTATGTAAAGTTGTAAGCAAAGATTTGATCAAAGATCCGGGATTAGATCGTTCATTGCTTGGAGATGGTGTCGCTACTTCTCTCGCTGCTTTTATCGGTGGACCACCCAATACCACTTATGGTGAAAATATTGGGGTCTTAGCTATTACTCGTGCATTTAGTATTTACCTTTTTATCGGAGCTGCATGTTTTGCTATTTTATTTGGTTTTTGTGGTAAAATAGCTGCTTTGTTGACAACCATTCCGACACCGGTAATGGGAGGTGTATCGATCCTCCTTTTTGGAATTATTGCATCGAGCGGATTGCGGATGTTGGTTGAGAACAAAGTGGATTTCAGTCTTAAACGCAATTTGATCATAGCATCGGTAATTCTGGTAATTGGTATTGGAGGTGCGGCAATTCATATCGGACAGTCATTTTCTTTGGAAGGAATGGCCCTGGCTTCTATTGTCGGAGTTATTTTGAATCAGGTGTTGCCTGGTAAAGAGTTTGTTGATTTTAAAGATATGTTTGACGAATAAAACCTTTCGAGTTCAAATTTTTATTAATTTTGAAACTTTAATAAAAAAACGAACGTATGAGTTACACACAATATCCTCCTGCAGAAGATCTGAAAGTTCGTTGGAATCGTCTGCAGGAGTTGTTAGTTAAAGAAAATTATGATGCCTGTCTGCTTGCATCGAGTGTAAATATTTATTACCTGACCGGTATGGTATTTAACGGGTTTATATATGTTCCGTCATCAGGAAATCCTGTATATTTTTTCAGAAGACCGGAGGATTTACAACATCCTTGTGCTATCTCTATCCGTAAAGCAGAAGATATTC
>JAVBUX010000264.1:0-3317 GCA_031554915.1 Bacteroidales bacterium
AAGACGGGGATGGTTGTGGAGAGCCTGTAATGGCATATAAAAAGCCGAATGTAGGTAAGAAATATCCGGTGGCAACTCCAGTAGAAAGTGATGAGTTTAGTGAAAATCAGTTAGGATTGCAATGGCAATGGCATGCTAATCCTCAGAGTTGGTGGTACTTTACAAATGCAGAAAAAGATTTGTTGAGTTTATACTCCGTGCAGACTCCGGAAAACTATCAAAGTCTCTGGGATGTGTCGAATTTGCTTCTTCAGAAGACTCCCGCGCGTGAATTTACTGCTACGATGAAGATGGATTTCCGTCCAAGTAGTAAAATAATAGGAGAGCGTACCGGATTACTTATGATGGGATTGGATTATGCATTACTTTCTCTGAAAAATACGAAAACAGGTTGGGTGTTATCTCAAAATGAGTGTTTGACGGCGGATAAGGGCGGAAAAGAAAAAGTGAATGATTCTGTATTGTTAGCTCCCGGAACGATTTATCTGAGAGTGAAAGTGGAGGATAATGCTACCTGCAGGTTTAGTTATAGTGTCGATGGACTCCAATTCAAAAATCTTGGAAATACATTTACTATGAAAGAAGGTAAATGGATTGGAGCTAAAATAGGGACATTCTGTACACGTCCCGTAAAAAATAATGATGGCGGACGGGTCGATATTGATTGGTTTCGTATCGAGGACAAAACGCCTGCATTCCCGGGCGCTGAAGGAGCCGGAGTATATACCTCGGGAGGTCGTGGAGGGAATGTATATTTTGTAACTTCTTTGGAAGATTCTATCGTAGGAGACAAAAAGACAGGAGAAGGAACATTACGCTGGTGTTTGAAGCAATCGGGTCCTCGAACTGTTTTGTTCCGTACAGCAGGGATTATTCGTCTCAAATCCGAATTGAATATTCCGGCAAATACGACCATTGCAGGTCAATCGGCTCCAGGTGATGGTATCTGTATTGCTGATAATGTAGTTCGTCTCGATGGAGATAATATCATTGTTCGTTATATGCGTTTCCGGTTAGGAGATTTAACCCGGACGGTGGACGATGCTTTCTCCGGCAAAGGATGTAAAAATATCATTATTGACCATTGTTCCATGAGTTGGAGCACCGATGAATGCGCTTCATTTTATGACAATGAAAATTTTACAATGCAGTGGTGCATTCTCTCTGAAAGTTTGAGAAAATCGGTTCATTACAAAGGAAATCATGGGTATGGAGGTATCTGGGGAGGGCATACAGCTTCTTTTCATCATAACCTGTTTGCTCATCACGATAGTCGTAATCCTCGTATGTGCGGAAGCCGTTATACCGACCGGTCGGATTTGGAGTTAGTAGATCTTCGCAATAATGTGATTTACAACTGGGGTTCAAATAGCGCTTATGCTGGAGAAGGAGGTCGTTACAATATCGTTAATAATTATTATAAAGCCGGAGCAGCATCGGCCAATACCAATCGGATTTTTCAACCGAATGCCGATGAAGGGGCTAATAAGCAACCTGCCGGAGTTTGGGGTACATTTTATGTAAATGGAAATTATGTGGATAAGCATCCGGAAGTTGTAGCAGATAACTGGTTGGGTATCCATCCGAATCCGTCAACCAAAAACAAAGACGAAATTAAGTCTAAGACAGAATTTAAAATTTCATTGGTCAATACTGATACGCCGGAGCAGGCCTACGAAAAAGTGCTGGCTCATGCGGGAGCAAGTTACAAAAGAGATCAGACGGATACACGTATTATCAAAGAAACCCGCGAAGGCCTGGCTCCTATGCGTACAACCAGTGAAAATAGTAAGCCTGGAATGATCGATTCTCAAAAAGATGTAGGAGGCTGGGAAAATTATTCTTTCAATCCGAATGATTTACCTATTGATAGTGACAGAGATGGAATTCCTGATCAATGGTTATTGTCAAATTATCCCGGTAAAAAATCTATCGATAAAAACAAAGATGGTTATACTTATTTGGAAGTTTATTTGAATTCATTGGTTAGGTATTAATCTGTTTTGAAATTCACTTCATAATCTTTCATCTCAATACCATCTATAGATTTGAACTGAGTCCCTTTTAAGACAAACTGATATTCTTTGTTTTTTTCTAACTAACTACCATGACAACAGACTTATTATCATTGGTATAGTTTACTTTCTCTGTTTTAGGGAAGATTACAATACGACTTTCGGTATTTTATTCTCCAAGTTTTGGATTTCTTTAGCCCAAACTCCATATTTTTCGATGAGTTTAGGCATATAACTTTCCAATGTTGGATAAATATTCCGTTGTTTATCATAATTTTCTAACTCATTGACCAATCCTTCAATCCAGAGAAATCCATTTGATTTTTGTTTGTTAATCTCATTATCTATTTGAAATTTTTCATAGTTATGATCTTTCATATATTTAATTACGGCAGCTCTTACTAAGGCTTCATTTAACATGGTTTGCCAATTCCCGTATGCTTGACGGGTCATTTTTTCTTTTAGAACAGAGAAGATCAGTTCTCCGTCTTGTTTAAATGCATCTCTGTTTTTCTCTGTCAGGTAGTTGACAAACGGATGATTAAATTCATGGAGGATTATCGGAAAATATTCATTTACCCTGAATTCGGGCATTCCAATACTATCTATTCTCCATATGCCCATAACTGCATATACATTCCTTTTTTCGTTTGTATAATCAACAGATGGGCCATAATTACAATCCCAGTTTCCCAATCCGATAATTATCCTGAATGTTTCAGTAGGTTCTTTTCCAAAGAAAGATTGATACCAATTCAGATCCAGTTGTTTGTAAACCGGAAGGAAATCGCTAACTATTTTGGCATATAAATCGGTATTGTCTTTGAAAAATGTTTCATATTTTGTATCTTTATAGAATCGATATAATAATGGAATAAATTTTTCTACAATTTCTTTTTTCCATCTTGAATCCCTCCAGTTATCTTTTATGTTTTTTTGAAGTTTCATATTGTTGTCAAGATGGAGTGCCATTGACATTACTGCATCATAACCGATACCATTTTCATTCATAACTGATTTTGTAAATTGGATCAACTCATGATCTTTAAATTTATCAAAATATATATCTATTTTTTCATTATAAAATTTAAATTGGGAAGAGCTATATTCCCGCTTTCCGGCCAATCGGAACACAATACTTAACAGTTCTACTCTTTTGTCAACATTGGGTTTTTCTAAAATAGTTTTTTCTTGGGCAAAAGTTTGTAAACTAAAGGTAATCAGTAATAAGAATAATATTTTTCTCATGATATTTATAATTTGTATGAGTTTTAAAATAAATAATGTCCTATTATTATAATG
>JAVBUX010000224.1:0-5391 GCA_031554915.1 Bacteroidales bacterium
CCTACCAAGTTAGCGGTACTACTATCAATTTACCAACCATTCAAGGTCTTACGCCTCCTGTAGCGGGAGCTATACCTGTCACTACAATTACGGAAACTGATCAATATACCGGAACGGTCAGTTGGAGCCCGGCAGATGCAACTTTCAAACTAGGTGTTCAATATACCGCAACTGTTACCTTGAGATCAAAATCCGGTTATTCAGTGAGCGGTGTTGCTGCCAATTATTTTACCGTAAGTGGAGCTAGTAGTGTTACCAATGCTGCTAACAGTGGGATAATTACTGCAATATTTCCTGTAACTCAGGTGGCACCGGTTACAGTAACAGAGATTACTACTCAACCTTCTGGCGGAAGCGTTTGTCTTGGCGGTGATTTTACATTTGAGGTTATAGCTAAAGGTGATGATCTGAATTATCAGTGGTATAAAGGAAACAACAAGATTCGGGGAGCCAATAGTTCGACTTTAATTGTTTCTAACATATCTTCCAATAATTACGAAAACTATTATGTAGAAGTTTCCGGAGCTGATGGAAAGACGCTTTTCAGCGATAAGGCTCTATTGTGGGTGGTAGATCCGTTGCCGATGACGCTCTCTTTTAAGACATATCCTTCTCCTGCATTTGTAGGGAATACTTATCTCATAAAATTGGCAGGTTATACGAATGTAACAAAATATACCTGGAGTTATTCCGGAAATGGAGTGACTTTCCAACAGGAATCAGGAAAAGCAAATGAGACTCAGGCTGCTTTTTCTACTTCATCTATAGGAAAAGGTACTCTTAGCGTAGAATTGGAGCATGTTTGCGGAAAACGTATCGTAACACAGGATATAGAAGTGAAATATTCGACAGGTGTTGAGACCATCTCAGACGAGAATGTCCGGGTATGGCCGAATCCGGTTGTAGATCAATTAAATGTCGAGAGTAGAGATAAAATCAGGGGTATCCGGGTAACAGATCTAAATGGAAGAATGGTATCACAATTCAATTCTCAAGCAACGTCCGGAATTAGCCAATTTTCAATTAATTGCTCAGTATGGGCGAAAGGAGTTTATTTTGTCAATGTGAAAACAGATGGCGGAGTTAAAACTATAAAAGTTTTGAAGAAGTAAAAGGCTGCAATATAAAAACAAAGGCCGTCGGAGAAAATTCGATGGCTTTTGTTATCTTATCATTTTACAGGATTATCCCAATATGGCCTGTATTTGTAAAAATAAGTCGATAGATGGTTTAGTCCGACAAAAATTTCGTGTTCGTTTTTGCTCTCATTTTTATAAGCAAACATGCACTGGTTGTCTGAATAGGCCTTAGGTATTGTCATTTCTGACTTTTTGCTCCATTCGTAATTGTTGAGGTTAAGTGTCCATATTCGATTGTTACCATCAATTATATATGCATAATCATCAACAACTGTAGCACCTGTAATACCTCCGTTTTTATAATTGAACTCACCGGGCACTGTTGCTACAACATTCCATGAATCTGCATCCGGATTATACATCCAAATTTTATCATAATACGTATAACTTCCTGGTTTTGAAGAACTACCAAGCCCTACAAAAGCTTTGTTATTATAAACAAAGGTGAGAGCTTCGTGAATAGGAACAGGGAATGGAGTTATAGATTTCCAATTCCATGTATCATTCGTATTCTCGTACTTCCATGCATCGGATAGAGATTTATATTCCAAAAGACCATCGGTAAACTGGCCTCCGATAATGTATCCGCAATTGTTCAGGCTGAATGACGAAGAATATTCTCTGGCTTGTCCGGGAAATGATTTTTCAATATTGAGCCATTCATTTCGGTTTGGTTGATAAAAATAAAAATCAGATAGATTCGGGTTGCTACCTGAAATACCCAAACCAATATATCCCTTATGGCCGATGACAAAGGAAGAAGGCGCTTTTCGGGAATATGGAGGGATCAGGGATTTACTAGTCCAGGTGTTTGAAGCCGGATTATATACCCATAAATCATTTAAAAAGTAAGAGTTTTCGTCCTCTCCTGCAGCAACATAAAAATAATCAGATATTACAAATGTAGTATATGCCATTCTTCCTTTGCCTCCAAAATCAGCCATCTTTTCCCAGATATTGGGTGTTTGTAATATTTTGGTCGTGCCATAAGCAATTCCGTAGCTGTTTTTTGCATAGGCTCTGATGTAGTAAGACTGGCTTCCTGCCAATTTGTCGAGAGGAATAGAGAATTCTGTATTTAAGTTGGAGGAGACAATAGTACTGTCTGTATCGTAGATCGGATTTTCAGAAGTTGTGCTGAAACAAATTCCACATTCTTCCACAGGAGCAGCTCCTATGGAAATGATGAGTCCGGAAATAAGGGCATTACCATCCTGTATATTTTTAGGATCTTCAGTTTCAAGGGTAGGGGTTTCCGACCAGGTTTTAAATTTCAGAATTTTGGAGTATTGAGTTCCTTTACCATTTGTGGCAAATGCTACATAATAATACTCTGTGTGAGGTAATAAGCCTTCGAGTTCGAGTGAGAAATCTCCAATTCCATTTGTTTCAAGAGGAACAGAGATACTGTCTCTATTCCCTTTTAATGTGTTGTCTGATCCATATATGAATCCGCGGGCAGTAATTTCGTATCCGTTTGCAGATTCGATACTTGCGCTTAATGTTGCACTATAAAAAGTTACTTTGTCTGGTACTTCTTCTGTAATTAGCTGAGGTAAATCTGCATTTTGCCTTTCATCAGACATATTAACACCATCCAGGCATGAGAATGCGCAGAATAGAATGAAAATATAGAGTATGTAAATCTTTTTCATTTCAATTATTATTAGAATGAATAACCGATACCGACATATCCGTCAAGATCTTTGAATGAAACAGAATTGATACCACTGATAATAATCAGATGTTTGTGTTTGTATAAGATACCGGCTTCCGCAACAGCACCCTTGTATGAACCTTGTGAATTATAACACTCGATGTTAGACACCCAAGCTCCTGTTTCTTTGTCGTATAATTCAGCATTGTTATACAGCTCCCGCTTGCCATATCCACCTCCTGCGGAAATGAATAGTTTCTTTGTGATAACAGGCAACAAAACTTGTGCCGTGAACATCATACTATGCCATTTTTCTTTCGATGTGAACTCGTATGAATAGTTGGAATTAAGATTGAAGATAGTACTGCTATTACACTCGTATTCATATTTAGGGCGTTTCTGAATACTTGATTTGAAGCCAAGCATCACCCCCAATTTGTTAAATATACCTGCATTGATTCCGACCGGCATTGTCGGTGAGAATGTATATGCGACAAATATTTTATATTTGTCGGAAAATTTGAGCGGAGGTATAGTATCAATATTCTGAGTAGGGACAATGATCTGAGGTACGGAGTCTATTTTTGAAGTTCCGTTCTCGGGTGTAAGAGATAATCCCGTAAGGATAGTTGCAGCTTCTTTTTTTAGAGAATCAGCCTTGAAAGAGTCTTTTTCGATACCAATTCCATCATGATAATACTCAGCAAGCAAAGCCATTGCTGCAGATGCCGTATAGGCTTCCTCATTCTTGGTTAACTGAATAAGGCATTTCCGGCAGCCGCTAATTATGACATTCATACTCTGTTGCATCTGTGGCTGACTTCTCCAGATCTCTGTCAGTTTTTTAATACTGTAATAGTCATTACAATTAGTAAGCCCTTCTGAATAAAAAGTTTTAGCCAATTGAAAATCCTTTGCTTCCATAGCCTGATCACCTCTGCGGTTATAATCAGAATAAGTCTGGCCGTTCGTATTAAATAAATACACGAACAGGCAGAAAAGGATAAAACAGAATTTTTTCATCAAGATGACTTAAAAATCGTAAGTTTCAATTCCACTTTTGACTGGTTCTCCGGAAAGTGAAAAAATGTCATATAAACCGTCGGCTCTTTCAAATGCCCTGTTCTTCCCTGCATTTGCAGGTGAAGCCGAAAGATATATACAAGGAACCCGTTCTTTCCAATTAGTCCTATCAGCTATTCCGTACCTACGATCTGATTTTTTTCTTACAACGGCAAAATTACTAAATTCTGTAATTACTTCATAACGATTCATCCTTTCTTCAATCTCGGTTTTATCTATCTCTTTGATACATCGATTGATATAGTCGTTTGCTGTAGTTAAGTTTTTGTGAGAAGCTGCTGTCTCAAATTCTTTTTTAGCTGCTTTGAAGTCTTTTTTATTAAATAGAGAAATGGCGGAATTGAAATGGAGGTCATATTTTTCTTGTGCCGGGTCTTTTGCAATTTCAGTATCTGGAGTGTTTTCCTGATTTGGTACCTGAGCCTGATTTTCATCACTTTGGATGTCATTTGGTACAACTTGTTTGGCTGAATCCGTATTGTTCAAAAGCATCGCAGTGCTGAGATCAATCAGTTTTTCAATCTGGTTTAAAAGCTCATTAACCTCTTTTGTATTTTTATATTTTTTAGCTAGCATAGCATCATCTTGGGCCTGGCTAAAATTTTTGGCCTCCATCTGTTTTTTTCCAGATTCGTAGTATTTGGTATAATTTAATTCGTTCTCTTTAAAATATCCTGAATTTTTTGAAAGAGGAAGATTTCCTGTAAAAAATAAAGTACTAACAATTATAGTAATTAGTAGTATGACCAAAGAAAAGTAGGTTAATGACCTCCTTTTTTTTCTGTTTTTTTCTTCTTCTGCCTCATCAACAGAATATATTTCAGTCTGATCGTCCACATCATAAGGATCTTCTTCGGTCTTTTGAGGAGGATTTATCAATAGCGTTTCATCATCATTTGAATGGGCTTTCGGTTGTTTGGGTAATTCTACTTTATCTTTTCCCGGATCATATCCTAAATCGGTAATCATCTCAATAATAGATTGATAACGATTACTCGCCTGTAATTCCATTGCTTTGAGAATAACTTTTTCTGTTTTTTCGGAAATTTCCGGATTGAGTTCTCTTGGGTTTTGAAGTCCTTTGGTTGAACGCAGAATTGATTCGGTAGGAACTTCGCCAGTCAATAAGTAGTACATGGTTGCACCAAGGGAATAGACATCCGGACAAGGGGAAAATGATTGCATGCCTTCGCTGTCGTATTGTTCTATCGAAGCAAAACCCTTTGATGCGGCTATGATTGTGGTACTTGTTTCTTGTTGATATTGAGGATCGTAACGTTTACTAATTCCAAAATCGATTAACTTTGGATTATCTCCGTCCATTAGGATATTACTGGGTTTTATATCCAGGTGGAGAATGTTTTTTTCGTGAATATATTGCAGTGCTTGTCCTATTTTATAGACAACAGATAATAACTTATCTTCTTTAAAAACTCCGGACTGTTCGACCTCTTTTTTGAGAGAATCTCCGGAAATAAATTCCATAATGGTATAAACAGTATTGTTTTGTTT
>JAVBUX010000031.1:0-36275 GCA_031554915.1 Bacteroidales bacterium
TGTTGTTTTATCCGAAGCCAGATAAACGGTATCCGTTGAGTTTGTTGAGCTGGTAATTGCCAACTTCAGATTCACTGAACTGCCCAAACAGATACTTGCTGGGTTAGATACTTTTACTGATACCTGAGGATTCATCTGAACAGCGACAGGAACGGTTCCATAATCTTCTCCATTAAATATTGCAGATACATAGAAAGCGGTATCCTGTTGAACGGTTGGAGTATAAGCATAAGTAGCTGTTGTTCCCAAAACAGCGCCAGATCGATCCTGTTTGGAATACCATGATCCACCAAAACCGGTACTTGTGATTTCCAAGGTACTCTCGAAATTCAAACAAGCTTTCACTGCATTTGCTGCTGCAGTAACAGCTGCTATCTTCAATGTAGAGGTGCCGATAAATGCCGGTACTTTCGGACAGCTGGCATCCAATTGCTTTTCACTGACAACAGCCATGATGGCTTCCAGTTCCGGAGTTGTGGCCAAAGTCTGAGCATCAGGGGTATAAACTACCGGGATTTCATAGATAACATTGGTACCAACACCTTTGTTAGCTGCTGCATTGTAGGCGGTGATCGGAAGGCTCAATTTAAGAGTACGTTCATCTCCTACAACCACATTACTTTGGGTCGTAACGGCTCCTGCTCCAATACCTGAGGTAATTGTTGCACTACCTGAGATATTGAATTCTTTTGGTAGAATAACAGACATATAATCGGTTGTTGCCATATTATCCGTAGTTCCGGTGATCTTACGTAAGGTTACCTGAAGAACTCCCGTCGTACGTTTTTCGTTGAAAGCACGGTTACCGTCTTTCATCGCACTGGTTAGAGTGAAGTTATAACCTCCGGTAATACTTGGATACATTTGAGAGGTAAAGACAGACATACCATCGCTCTTGGCAGCGTCACCACAGGCAGTTTCCCCATGAAGGGTTCCTGTATAACGGATACCTGTCAATGAGGTCTCACACTGTGGTGAGAACTGAGCTGTGATCTTCACCTGACGGTCGTTATCTGTTCCTGTGGCCAGGTAACCCGGTAACAAGAAACTGGCAGCGACATTCAAGGTAACGGTATTATCTGAAGCCAGGTTGCTGTTGATCGCTCTCAAAGCAGCTTCCAGGGTGCCTGAAACAGCAGCTGGTGCATTACCGATAGGATATTCTATTTTAGCTGAATTTTGCACATACATCTGACCGGCAGGAATCACCAGATCCACACGTGGGTCTTTCAACGCACCCTGGCTGCCCAAGGCATCCATACTCACGGTCACGGTATAAGGGGTATTGAAGGTCAAAGAAGTAGTGGATAAAGACAAGTCGCCATTCACGGTAGCCGGAGCTGCGGTGATACTGATTTCCTTGCTGGCACCAACATGGTCGTAGTCCGTTACATTCAAAGCTGTACCGGTAGGTACAACCCAGGAAGCATCTTCAAAACCGGAAACAGTATAAACTTTCACTTTGTCGGCTACTGAACAGTCGTTACTTCCTCCGTACGTAAAACTCAACTTATAAGGTAATGTTGAACCGGAAGCCATCAAATCGGAAACTTTGATCCAACGGCCTTCGAAGCCTGTTCCGGCAACTGCGGCACCACCACTTGTAGGAGTGATAGAGATATTGCTGACATTACCGGTAACATACAACCAAACTTTATTCAGGGCTATCTGACTTGGGTTGCCTACGGTTGCTACCGGGATATTCAATGTCGAACCATAAGCCGGAAGAGTAGTTGTACTCAAGGTTAAAGTAGTGGCAGTACCAATATATTTCAATGGATTATTTACTTTTGCAAAAACAGAATCTTGTCCTGAAATCACATTTTTATAGATCACTTGTCGTACAGCATTGGAAGAACCCAGAGGGGCACCTTTGGTTGCTGTAATTTTAGGATATAAACTCATTGACCATCGATCATCCGGAATCATAAACTTGCCTGCAGCTACTGCTCCTCCTGAACCATCAAATGACAAATCATATAACGATTCGAGATCATAAGTGTATGTATTTCCGTTGACTGTAGGAGTCACTGTTTTATCCACAGGAGAAGGTGCGTCTAGTTTTGTAAAGCGAACCCTCATGTCCCCATAAATATATCCATCAGGAGCTATCCATGAAACTTCTTTGGGATAATATTTACGACGAACTTCTTTCGGAAAATTTCCAACAGGATAGGAAAGGTAAAAATAATCAAACCAACCTTGGTTCTCTTCCCTTTCTATATTATCAGAAAATACAGGATTTGTATTACCGGAGGAATTTGCTATATCATCAGAAAATAATGAAATCCCCAAAGTCAATTTATCTTCTCCATGGCGGTTGGGATTGGATGCCGAATTAAATGGATCCGGAATAGCGATATTACTTACAAAACATTCGGATGAAATTCCCCTCAAAGCATCTACAGTTCCTTTGATAGTAAATGGCAAACGGATTTCTATCTGATCATTGGCATTAAGCGTACTGGTATATTGAATGCTGAAATTAGAATTGTCTTTCTTTGTATAGACCAATGCAGCAGAGGTCGCCAAGGCTCCTGAATTGATTTTAATCAACGGATCCCCGGATGGCACTAACTGGTTTAAGGTCATATTGTCAAGAGCTGCGGTCAAATACAAATACGAGCTGGCTGATTTTACCGTTGATTTCCAAACCAGATAACCTTCATCATCCAAAAGGAAATAATCATGGCGAATATCATTCGGATCAGCTAAAGTACCATCATCAGGGATACCATCATTGCCGACATCTTTTAACCCCAAAGTAGTACGAACCGATTTGAACTCATCCAATACAATACCATCCACTTTGCACAACAAAGTAATGTCGTGAGATACCTGTGAAGTTCTTGTATAAACAGAATTTCCTGTTCCAAACATAAAATTGGTCCAATAGTGAATTTGGCTTACCGGATTTTCTGTAGAACTGCCACAAGCAGTCGGAGTAGATGTGTAATCAACACTCAAAGTATAGTTTGTACTGGCAGCTTGATTGAACTTCAGCGAAACCAATCTTCTTCCACCGGTAATTCCATGGTCTGTTCCATTATCCATTGGAGTGCACTCTACGCCTGTTGACAGGTTTGTAAGTTTAATCGCATCTTTGATAGTTCCATTCAGAAGCATCCAATCCGGCATTTCTACAAAGATTTCACCCTCTCTGTATGCTGTCAGGGAGTTGCTCAGATTGGCTTGCATACGAATTTTCTGTATGTAAGAGCTTCCTGCCCTGAAAGTATTAGCAGTTGGAACTTCCTTGAAATAAAAGTCAGCAATAGCACTTCCAGCTCCTGGATAAGAATATGTTACTTTTCCATTACCAACTACTCCGCAGCGATTGTTTGCTGTTGCGTTACCCTGAAAGGAACATCCCATATAACGAGAAGTATAATCAAAGTAAACATCATTTGTTCCATTATCACAAATATCTCCGATATAGACTGGAAGCCAAAAAACAATTGTTTCGCCTACTTTTACAATATCATTGGAAACAACGACTCTCCTTGTTGCATATTTATCTGTATAAGCGCTCTTCACATATCCATATCGTACTGGACTTGCTGACCCTACTTTCGATCCTCCTGAGATTCCAGAAGCAGGTACTGTCTTCAGAGCCTGGCTGGCAATCCGGTATTGAATATTAGCGTCGTCAATATATCCTTGGTTATAATTGCCATAAAATCCCATATTGCCAACCGCAATATCATAAGCATCAGCAGAACCGGTATTTTTATAAGATAGTTTTACATAATACTTTACTGTCGGATCATGAGAAATAGTATATGCATTTAACTCTGTACCATCAATGGCATCATAAATGCCTCCGTCTCCAACCTGGTCCATAAACGGCACTCCGGCTTCCCCGGGAAAGTTCATCGTTAAAGTGGCACCTGTTTGTGTGTTACAGCTAGTTGTTGCAGAATATCGTACTGAGGTCGTAATGTTACGTGCTCCACACATCGTACTTGCAGCTTTAAACTTCAACCTTTTAGCTGTAGTTCCCAATTTACCGCCCATCTCGGTAGTTGTCAGGGTGATGGTAGTCTTACTGGTACTACCGCTGACAACATTCAAGGTTGTAGGAGTAATCGCAGTTCCATCCAATGTGAAATTACTCAAAGTAGCATACTGGTCGCCAGTCAAGGTCAGAATAAAGGAAGCAGCCTGACCGTTTTGAGCATCCAGAGACAGTTCAAACTCCTTTATGTCATCCTGATCAACATAGTTTTGAACCGGAGCAGCACACTGCACCCGGATTGTAGGTGTCTGAACACCGATAGATACCGTTTTCTGGCCTGTAGTCACTACCGTGGCATTCGACATCACTTTCACGGTGGCTGTAGCGCCTGTTACCGCGCCACATTTCGCATTCACCTTAAACCGTAAGAAAACGGCTTCCCCGATTTTTAGGGTGTTAGAATTAGATGTAAAACTTACGGTAACGACTTGTCCTGACACAGCAGGGGTATTGTATGTTACCGAAGCGGTGTGCCCTGTCCCGTTCTCAACACTTTCATACGAAATATTGGTGGGTAAAGTCACTTCCAATTTGGCTGTAGCGATGTCTTTTACCGTGGGGGTAAAATAAACGTCCAGATAGCCCGGATCATCTAAAACTGTCAGGGTCGATGGGCTCAACTTGGGGTACCCAGTCGCCCACGATGCGGTTTGCGCCTGCAAGCCGATAACACCAGCCAGCAAAAACGCAAGAATCAACCCGTACAGCCGCATATAGCACTGCCAGGTCGATCCTCGTTGAATTGTAATTGTTTGTTTCATTTCTAAAAAAATTAGTGTAATTGTATGTATGTAATATGTATTGTGTCATTTTAGGCAGAATGACTGCCGGTAATTTTTGTCCATTGTCCCACAAACATTCGTAAGGACATATATATTTATTTAAATGGGAATGCTTATCTCTACCTTCGCAAGCAGGGAAAAGGACTTTGAATAGAATGTTTCTAAATGTGAAATATAGGTGTAAGGACAGAATATACCGGCAGGAATTAATAAATAAGTTCCTCACTATTATAAACAAAAAATAGGCCATGTTTAACGTACTAAACATGGAAAGAAAAAGATTTCTTTCTTTACATAAAAGGAAAAGCCGCATTGTGTTGTATGTATGTATTACGTGTCTATGCTTTTACAGCATGGCTGCAAATGTAAACAATTATTTTGGATTGTGAAAAAATCATGCCAAATTTTCACATTGTTTTCATGCTGAATATTATTCAAATGATAAATAATGCTTGAGTTTTTCGAGCGACTCTGCCGGAAATTCCTCTAGTATTGATAAGTTTTCGAGACCTGCAATTTTTCCATTTTTTTTTCTTAATTCCAAGATAGCCTTTGCCTGGTAAAAATCAATATAAGGATGAGCTTTTAATTGTTCCAAAGATGCATTGTTGGCATGGATGAGAGTTATATTTTCGCATGAAATTTCAAAGAAAGGAATCATTTTTTCATAAAGTTCTTCATACATTCCATAAACTTCCTTGAGTTGTTCTACGGAATAAAAACCGCCCAAAATTTTCCGGTATTTTAATATTCTTGTGGCATACGATTGTCCGATACCCGGAACCCTCATCAACAAAGCTGTGTCTGTAGTATTCAGGTTAATTTTATTCCCAAGCTCCAGTTTTTCGATTTTTATGAAGTTTTTGGTACTGTCATTGGCTTTGAATGAGCTTGTATGTTGGTTGTTAAAATAGGTGCGTTTTTCGTTTTTTTGTTTATAATTTCCGGCTTGTTTTCTGCTTGAATAATCATTGTATGACAGGTGTTTTCCTTGTTGTGGTTCAACTTCGTATTGCATATTTTCAATACTATTTTTAAGATTTTCCGGTAACTGATTTTTCGGTTTGACTAAAAAATATTTTGCAGCAAAAATTCCGGCAATAAGAATTGTTAAAAAGATAAGTCCTGATTTTTCACGTTGAGTGAAATAGAAAAAATTTTTCCACATAATGATAAATAGTTAAGTTGGTTTTGATTTGTGCTATATAGCAAAGGTATGAAATATTTCTATAATTTGCGTAATTTTGCGACACAAAATAAGTTTGAATATGAATAAAATTCAGGACATACGAATAGAAGAATATAATTATGATCTTCCGGACGAAAGGATTGCTAAATTTCCGCTCGTACAGCGGGATCAGTCTAAGTTGTTGATACATAAGAATGGTGCTATCTGTGAGGATTTATTCTGTAATTTGTCGGCCCAAATCCCGGAAAATTCTCTGCTGGTTTTCAATAATACACGTGTAATTCAGGCTCGGATAATTTTCCAAAAGGATACCGGTGCGCAGATTGAAATTTTTTGTCTCGAGCCAAAGGACCCCGCAGATTATAGTCTTAATTTTTCACAGACTCGTACTTGCTCCTGGTTGTGCCTTTTGGGAAATGCCAAGCGTTGGAAGGATGGGCAGTTGGTAAAAAGGGTACACGGTACAGGGCACGGAGAGGAGTTTGAATTGATTGCAGAAAAGATAGAGTCGTATGGAGAGACACATTTAATAAAATTTTCGTGGAATAATCCGGGGATTACTTTTGCTGAAATATTGGATGTTTGTGGGGAATTACCGATACCTCCCTATTTGAATCGTAAGACGGAGGAAGAAGACAAACAAACCTATCAAACGGTTTACTCAAAAATCAAAGGATCTGTTGCAGCTCCTACTGCAGGATTGCATTTTACGGATGCTGTTTTCGATTCTCTTCGTCGAAAGAATGTGGAATTTGAGGAACTGACCCTTCATGTGGGAGCTGGAACGTTCAAGCCGGTGAAATCAGAAACCATAGCCGGTCATGATATGCACTCTGAGTGTTTTACTATCAAAAAAGGCACTCTGGAGCATTTGTTGAGTAAACAAGGTCAGGTTATTGCTGTCGGCACTACTTCTGTCCGAACCCTGGAAAGTCTGTATTATCTGGGAAACTTACTGGAAAAAGATGAAAATGTGGTTCTGGAAAATGAGACAATAGGCCAGTGGATGCCGTATGAGAGTGAAAATAATGAAATTTCTTCTGAGAAGGCGGTGCTTAATTTGCTTAATTATTTAAATAAAAAAGGATTGTCATCTTTGACAACCCATACTCAAATAATGATTGCTCCAGGTTATGAATTCAAGACTGTGAATGGCATTATCACCAATTTTCATCAACCTCAAAGCACGCTCCTATTGCTTATTTCGGCTTTTTTAAAAGGAGATTGGAAGCGAGTTTATGATTACGCATTGGAGCATGATTTCCGCTTTCTAAGCTATGGAGACAGCTCGTTGTTGATTTAATACAGGGGCTTGCAGCCCCTGTGTGTAGAAAGCCCCCTACGGGTGCTAATTATAACGTTTTCAGCTTTAGGTTTCTCCAAAGCACTTTGATCCCTCCGCCATCGTGGATTTGTAATGCGATACGGCCTTGAGCCTTTCCAATTTTTTCGTCCTTGATATTGACCATTTCTTCGCCATTCAGCCAGGTTGTTACGTTATCTCCCTGAACTTTGATTCGCATAGTGTTCCATTCTTTTTCTTTCAGAATATTTTCTTTTTCGTCAGGGATTTGAACTAACCAGCCTCTTCCGTACGATTCATAAATACCTCCGGAGTCATGTCCTTTAGGGGCAACTTCTACCTGCCAGCCATGAACTTTTACTCCTTCGGGAATAAATGAGCGGAAGAAGATTCCTGAATTACCATCGGCTTCCTGTTTGAATTCTACAGTCAGGTCGAAATTGTCGTAATATTCGCGGGTAGCCAAATAACCATATTGTTTATCAGGACCGCTTTCACAAATCAATAAGCTGTCTTTCACATACCAAAGTTCAGTTCCATACATATTCCAACCGGTAAGATCAGTACCATTGAATAATGAAATTTCTTTTGTTTTAGCCGGAAGTTCTTTGATCTTTATATTCCGGAACCATGCCGGATTTCCGTGGTCTTGCAAACAGATTACACCTTTGTGTGACAAGCCGTATTCCGGTGCATTTGCCCATTTACCGCTATTTTTGAGTTTGAACCAATCTTCAGTCCAGGCTTCGAACTCGATAATTTTTTTACCGTTCATCCAATGTTCTACATGGCCATTGTCAAAAACGATCTTGGAAGTATTCCATTCTCCTGCCGGATTTACTTTCATCGTGCTGAAATCAGGAAGGTGCATTGCATAATCCACTCCGCAGCGTTGCCAGTCCTCTATTTTATCAGGGAAATTGACATCATCCAATAATTGGTATTCCGGACCGGTTACATAAGGAACCTTGAATAACGGGCTTTCGACAACATGGTATAACATTCCGCTGTTTCCTCCCTTAGATATTTTCCAATCCCACGATAATTCAAAATTTTCGTACATCTTATCTGTAACAATGTATCCGCTTGCATCGCCTCCGTGGCCTTCAGCATAGATACAACCGTCTTTTACCTCCCATGGTCCGGTGAGTTCAGTCCCATTATAGTCTCTCCATCCGTTGAGAGAAGTTCCGTCAAAAAGTAATTGCCAGCCTTCGGTTTTTTCCTGTTGGCTGAGTACATTTTGCTTTTCGGCGCAAGCAATAAAAAGGAATGTTGAACTGAGGGTAGTTAACAGCATTCCACTGACTTTTTTAATTGAATGTTTCATGTTTAGCATTATAAAAGTTTAAGTAACGTTATTTTATCTCGTATATCAGAGAGTTTTTCAATTTATATTTCTGTCCGGATTCTTTACAGACAGCTATATTATTCTCGTCGAATTCCAAACGATTACCATATTCGCTGACCCATCCGATTTGTTTCCCGGGATTTCCTACAATTAGAGCAAAAGGAGGTACATCCTTTGTGATTACACTGCCAGCTCCGATCATGGCGTATTCTCCTATACTACAGCCACATATAATAGTTGCATTGGCTCCGATAGAAGCCCCCTTTTTCACCAATGTTTTTTTGAATTGATTTTTCCTGGGAATGGCGCTCCGTGGATTGATCACATTTGTAAAAACACAGCAGGGACCTAAGAATACATCGTCTTCACAAACTACTCCGGTAAAAACAGATACATTATTCTGAATTTTTACTCCGTTTCCGATGACCACATCAGATGCAATAAAAACATTTTGTCCGACAACACAATTCCGTCCGATGGCAGCGCCTTTCATAATATGGGAAAAATGCCAGATGGCTGTGTTTTCGCCGATTTGAGCTCCATCGTCTATAATTGCAGTCGGATGAGATTGATATGTTTTCAATTGAAAAACGATTTAATTTGTTCTACGATATAATTGAGTTGTTCGTAATCCAATTCGGTATGCATTGGCAAAGATAATACAGAATCGCATAATTCCTCAGAAATATTTAGATTTCCTCCAATCCTGGATATATTCCGGAAGGCGGCTTGTTGGTGTATCGGAAGAGGATAATATACAATAGTAGGAATATTTTTAGCTTTTAAAAAAGTCTGTAATTCATCTCTTTTGCTGTTTTTCACTCTGATAGTGAATTGATTATAGACATGAGAAGAATAGGGTTGTTCAGAAGGCAGGCTGATAAATTCGGATAATTCCTGCAAATGTTCGCGATAAAATTCAGCCGTATTTCTTCTGGCGCTCACAAACCGGTTCAGATATTGTAATTTAACCCTTAATGCGGCTGCCTGTACGGTATCCAAACGTGAGTTACAACCGATCAGATGGTGGTGATATTTCGCTGTTTGTCCATGTTGAGAAATCATTTTGAGTTTTTTAGCCAATTCTTCATCATTAGTCATCATGGCTCCTCCGTCTCCATAACATCCGAGATTTTTCGTGGGGAAAAAAGAGAGTGTTCCGACATCACCCATAGTACCGGCTTGTTTTTTCGTTTCATTAGAAAAAATGAATTCAGCTCCAATACTTTGAGCATTATCTTCGATTACAAAGATGTTCTTTCCGGACGAAATTTTCAGAATTGTTTCCATATCTGAGACTTGCCCAAAAAGATGTACCGGGATAATCGCTTTTGTTTTTTCCGATATAGCTTCTTCTATTTTATTTGCATCGATATTGAATGTGTCGGCTTCAACATCAACAATGACAGGAGTTAATTGTAATAATGCAACAGCTTCAACAGCTGCAGCATAAGTGAATCCAGGGACAATCACTTCGTCTCCGGGAGTCAATCCAGAGGCCATCAAAGCGATCTGTAAGGCATCCGTTCCGTTTGCACAGGGAATTATATGCCTGGCGCCGGTATAATCGGACAGGGCTTTTGCAAATAACTGAACCTCAGGCCCGTTGATATATTGACCTGACCTGACAACTTGCAATATGGCGTTATCCATTTCCTCTCCAAAAGAGGCATATTGACCGGTAAGGTCAACCATTTGAATTGCTTTCATAATTTATAATTAACAACAAATTTACGGAAAAAGTATCCGTACACCAAAATTATCATGTATTTTTGCGGTTTAAACATATTGGAAAATTTACGATATTTGAAATGAGTGAAAAATCTCTTTTAGAAAAACTAGATGTTCTGGTGGTCCGTTTTGAAGAAGT
The DNA here is from genome assembly GCA_031554915.1 of Bacteroidales bacterium. Classification (GTDB taxonomy): domain Bacteria; phylum Bacteroidota; class Bacteroidia; order Bacteroidales; family Azobacteroidaceae; genus BNXB01. The sequence continues at coordinate 10,514 of JAVBUX010000031.1, forward strand.
CGGTACTCTGATTACCGATCCGGGAGTCATTTCAGATATGAAACGATTCGTTAAACTCAACAAAGAATACAGGGATCTGGAGAAGATCGTTAATGCCAGAAACGAATACAAGCAGGTATTGACTGGTATTGAAGAGGCTAAATCTATTATGGAGCATGAATCTGATTCCGAATTGAGGGAGATGGCAAAAGAAGAACTCGAAGCCTGTAATACTCGTTTGCCCGAACTGGAAGAAGAAATAAAACTTTTATTAATACCGGCTGATCCTCAGGATGATAAAGATGCTATTGTGGAAATCCGGGGCGGAACCGGAGGGGATGAAGCTGCTATTTTTGCCGGCGACCTCTTCAAAATGTATCAGAAATACTGTGAGTCGAAAGGTTGGAAAATGGAGGTAACCAGCAGTAGCGAGGGTACCATAGGCGGATTTAAGGAAATTATTTTTACGGTTTCAGGTGACAATGTATATGGAACTCTGAAATACGAATCCGGAGTTCACCGCGTGCAACGAGTTCCCGTTACAGAAACCCAAGGCAGAGTACATACCTCTGCTGCAACAGTTGCTGTACTTCCTGAAGCAGAAGAAGTCGATGTCTATATTAATCCGGCTGATCTGGAATTTCAAACAGCCCGTTCAAGTGGTGCAGGAGGACAGAATGTAAATAAGGTGGAAACGAAGGTTCAGCTTACTCACAAGCCCACTGGTATCATGGTCCAATGCCAGGTTACTCGATCACAGATGGAAAACCGTGAAATGGCTTTGCAAATGCTCCGCACCAAACTATATGATATAGAACTGCAAAAACACAATGATGCCATTACGCAACAACGGCGTACAATGGTTTCTACAGGAGATCGTTCGGCTAAAATTCGCACATATAATTATCCTCAGGGTAGAATTACTGACCATCGCATAAATTATACGATCTATAATTTATCAGGATTTATGAATGGAGATATACAACCAGCCATAGATCAATTGATTATAGCAGAAAATGCAGAAAGACTGAAAGAGAGTGAATTATAAAATTACCGATATGAAAAAAGTATTAATGTTATTATTGCTTTGTCCTTTTATGACTATATTTGGACAACAGTCTGACGAATTTCAGCCCAAATGGAGATTGAATATTTCTGGAGGCTTAGCTTATATGCTTTCAGGAACGCAAGATGCTGAAAATACTATGGTTGATTGGGGATTTTCTCAATCGGCAGCTAAAGATTACTATAATGATATTAAACTTGGCTGGCAGGGAAATGCCGATGTGCACTACATGCTAAATACTTATTTGGGAATCGGAGTTAAATATTCGTACTTTAAAACAAAGAATAGTAAAACTGATAGCTATGGAGTAAGTCTTCCAACAATTTCAGGTTATGATAATTATTTTACAGCAGATATGAAAGAGTCAGTATTTGTTAATTATATAGGCCCGTCTGTATATGCTCAAAAATTTATCGATAACAAAAACAAATGGAAAATGACCGGTCTTATTTCTGTTGGCTATGCTCATTATAAAAATGATGGAAGTGCTAGAAGGGCTTTTATAAGAATCCCGGATACAAATTCTGGAGAGTTATATCCAATAACTACGGATCCTTATTATGAAGTATTAGAGGCGTGTTTCATAGGTAATACAGTAGGTGTGACTGCTGGCGCAGGAGTAGAATATCTTATCAATAAGCACTTGGGCATCGGCTTTGATATAAGTTACTTAGGAGCCTTTTATAAAAAACTGAAGGAAACAAATACAAACCAAGAAATAGATCTTGATAAGTCGGAAAATGTATCCCGATTGGATGCTTCCTTAGGCATTCGTGCTTATTTCTGAATTTGTGTATAAAAAAATAAAACAAACAATGACAAAACAACAATTATTTGAAAATATAAAGAAAAAACAATCCTTCCTTTGTGTCGGATTAGATAGTGATATCAAAAAAATACCTCAGCACCTTTTGAAAGAGGAAGATCCTGTTTTTGCTTTTAACAAGGCAATTATCGATGCTACAGCAACTTATTGTGTGGCGTATAAGCCTAATCTGGCTTTTTATGAAAGTTTGGGAGCAAAAGGACTGATTACTCTGGAAAAAACAGTGGCTTATATCCGGGAAAATTATTCCGATCAGTTTATCATTGCCGATGCCAAACGTGGGGATATAGGAAACACTTCTGAGATGTATGCACGGGCTTTATTCGATTATTCCGATTTTGATTCGGTAACCGTAGCTCCATATATGGGAGAGGATAGCGTTAAGCCATTCCTTGTTTATCCGAATAAATGGGTGATTTTGTTGGCTCTGACTTCAAATAAAGGTTCACAGGATTTTCAGTTGACAGAAGACACCAATGGTGAACGATTATTTGAAAAAGTCCTGAGAAAATCACAGGAATGGGCTACAGACGAACAAATGATGTATGTGGTAGGGGCAACCCAGGGAAAAATGTTCCTGGATATACGTAAGATTGTTCCGGATCATTTCTTGTTGGTTCCGGGTGTAGGAGCGCAGGGAGGTAGCTTGCAAGAAGTAGCGGAATATGGAATGAACAGTCAATGTGGTCTGTTGGTTAATTCTTCCCGCCAGATTATCTATGCGGATGGTACAGAACGTTTTGCAGACGCAGCCCGGGAGGAGGCTAAGAAAGTTCAGGAAGAAATGTCCGTATATTTGAAAAAGATAATTAAGTGATTTTCAAAGAAGAATTAAGGATTGCCGGAGAAAATGATATTGAAGTAAGATGACAAAACCAGAGGAAAAATTTTACAAAAAATTGTTAGTTGAAGGAAATGATGACTTACATGTCGTCTTAACTCTTTGTGAACGATATCAAATCTTAAAGAATTTTGATATTATTGATTGTAAAGGGATAGATAAATTAATAGGATCAATTTCGACAAGATTGAAAGAGTCTGAAATTAATACTATTGGAATGCAAGAAGACCCGGGAACTCCCATAGGGCTGAGTATAACTAAACAATATCTGACTACAAAAAGTCCTATTTGTGAGTCTTGTATTACTTGGCTGAAAACTCTTTTTTCATAATGGAAAACAAACGGAAAATAATCAACGACCCGGTATTCGGATTCATCAATATTCCCGGTGAATTTGTTTACAATATTATCAAGCATCCCTATCTGCAGCGGTTGAACCGTATTCGTCAGTTGGGACTGGCTTCGTTTGTTTATCCTGGAGCTCAACATACCCGCTTACACCACTCTCTTGGTGCTATGTATTTGACTTATGAGGCTGTAAATCAGCTTCGTTCGAAGGGACATGAAATAACCGAAGATGAGGCTGAAAGTGTTGTTGTGTGTATTCTTATGCACGATATTGGTCATGGACCGTTTTCTCATGTGCTTGAAAGTTCATTGGTCACAAATATTCATCATGAAGAAATATCATTGATGCTGATGCATAAGATTAATGCAAAACTCCAGGGTAAATTGGATACTTGTATTTCGATTTTCAGGAATGAGTATCCTAAAAAGTTTCTGCATCAACTGGTTAGCGGACAGCTGGATATGGATCGCTTGGATTATTTGAGCAGGGATAGCTTTTTTACCGGGGTGGCCGAAGGAAATATCGGTTCTGCTCGCATCATAAAGATGCTGAATGTGAAGGACGACCGGTTGGTAGTAGAGGAAAAGGGAATATATTCTATCGAAAATTTTCTGATGGCCCGCCGTTTGATGTATTGGCAGGTATATCTTCATAAAACAGCTGTTGCTGCAGAAAAAATGCTCATCAATACCCTGAAAAGGGCAAAAGAACTGGCGGGGAAAGGAGTGAACCTTTTTGCTTCACCTGCATTGCATTATTTTTTATACCACCCTGTCGATCGACATGTTTTTCTGACTGATACTCAGGCGATTGAGCATTTTGTGAATCTTGATGACAACGATATCTGGTGTGCACTGAAAGTTTGGACAGATCATCCGGATAAGGTTCTTTCTGCTTTAAGCAAATGTTTGGTTGACAGAAAATTGTTTAAGATTGAGATCAATTCAGAGCCTTTTGATAAGAAATTTTTGAATGAAAAAATTCAGAATTATGCCATTCAATTTGGTATTTCATTGGAAGATGCATCTTATTTTGTGACTTCAGATGAAATTTCCACAAACATGTATAGTGAAGCCGATGACAGCATTGATATTTTGTATAAGAATGGTGATATAAAAGATATATCAGAGGCTTCAGATATGCTGAATATACAATTGCTTTCCAAAAAAATCAGGAAGTATTACTTCTGCTTTTTGCGGGATTCAAAATAATTTACGAACTTTGCCGAAATATAGTTTTGAGTTATAAGTTTAAAAAGAGGTTTCTGGACTGTTCATTTTGAACTTAAAGCTTAGAATTAAAACTTAAAACTTAAAGAATGGAGTTTAGTGCTAAACAAATTGCCGGCGTTCTCAATGGAAAGGTAGAAGGAAATGCTGATGCTGTGGTCAGTAACTTTTCTAAAATTGAAGAAGGAAAGCCAGGCACCCTTACTTTTCTTGCTAATCTTAAATATGCTCATTTTATATACGATACTAAGGCAACTATAGCTTTGGTGAATGAGGATTTTGTTCCTGAAAAAAAACTTCCGGAAACATTGACCCTTATACGGGTTGCAAATGCTTACTCGGCATTAGCACAATTAATGGCAATGGTTGATCAGTCGCAAGTGAAAAAACCGGTTATCCACTCCATGGCTTTTATCAGTTCCACAGCTAAAGTTCCTGCTGATACATGCTATATCGGAGCTTTTGCTTTTGTCGGAGAAAATGTGAAGTTGGGAAATAATGTAAAAGTATATCCTCATGTATATATCGGAGATAACGTCACCATTGATGATGATACCATCCTTTATGCAGGAGTGAAAATTTATGATAATTCAGTTATCGGAAAACGTTGTATTATTCATGCTGGTGCTGTTGTTGGATCCGATGGATTCGGTTTTGCTCCGGAAGGAGATAAATACAAAAAGATTCCTCAATTGGGGAATGTGATTATAGAAGATGACGTAGAGATAGGTGCAAATACTACTATTGACAGGGCTGTAATCGATTCTACAATTATTCGTTCGGGAGTGAAACTGGATAACCTGATCCAGATTGCTCATAACGTTGAAATTGGAGAGAATACCGGAATGGCTGCTCAGGTAGGGATTTCGGGATCAACAAAGATCGGCCGGAACTGTATGCTTGGCGGACAAGTGGGACTTGGCGGTCATATTAAAATTGGCGATCGGGTTAATATTGGCGCGCAGTCGGGAATTATCAGCAATATTGAAGACGGAAAAAGTCTGATCGGGAGCCCTGCGATGGGTGTGAAGGATTTCTTCCGGGCCAGTTTGATATACCAGAAATTACCTGAAATGTACCGGACTCTCAATCAGCTTCAAAAAGAAATAGAAGAATTAAAGCAAACAAAATAAATACAAAAATGGACAAACAACACACATTGAAAGAAAGTTTTTCTTTGGAAGGAAAAGGGTTGCACACAGGTCTGAATATCAGAATCAAATTCAATCCGGCTCCTGAAAATCACGGATACAAAATTAAACGTGTGGATGTAGAAGGAGAACCCATCATTGATGCAGTTGCTGAAAATGTTTCCGGGACTCAACGAGGGACGGTTTTATCAAAGAATGGAGTACAAGTCAGTACGGTTGAGCACGCTTTGGGAGCACTTTATGCTTATGAAGTTGATAACTGTCTGATTGAAGTTGATGCTCCGGAGTTCCCGATTTTGGATGGAAGCGCAATCATTTATGCTAATGAAATTGAACGTGTGGGTTTGCAGGAACAAGCGGCTACACGCGATTATTATATCGTAAAAAATAAGATTGAAGTAAAAGACGAAGAAACAGGATCCTCTCTTATTGCATTGCCTGATGATAAATTCTGCGTAAATGCCTTGATTTCTTTTGATTCTGTTTTTCTTGACAGCCAATATGCTACTCTAGATGACCTGAAAGATTTCAAATCAGAGATTGCCGCCAGCCGGACTTTCGTTTTTGTCCGTGAAATTGAGCCATTGTTGCAAAATAACCTGATCAAGGGTGGCGATTTGGATAATGCAATTGTGATTTATGAACGCCAGATTAGCCAGGAACGATTTGATAAACTGGCAGAAACCATGGGAGCTCCTAAAAAAGATGCTACTCAACTGGGGTATATTATGAATAAGCCTTTGGTTTATCCTAATGAACCTGCCCGTCATAAACTTCTGGATATATTGGGAGATGTTGCTTTGATCGGTAAGCCGATTAAAGGACGTATTATCGCCACTTGTCCGGGACATAAGATCAATAATCAATTCTCACGTATTGTTCGAAAAGATATAAAATTGAATGATGTACAGGCTCCGGTTTATAATCCGAATGTACCACCATTGATGGATATCAATCGTATCAAACAACTATTGCCACATCGTTATCCTTTTCTTTTGGTTGAAAAAATTATTGAAATCGGAGGAAAACATATCGTGGGTATCAAAAATGTATCTGTTAATGAGCCTTTCTTCCAGGGGCATTTCCCGGAAGAACCTGTTATGCCGGGAGTATTGTTGGTAGAGTCGATGGCTCAAACAGGAGGACTTCTTGTTTTGAATCAGGTCGAAGAACCGCATCGTTACTCCACCTATTTTATGAAGATAGACAATGTAAAGTTCCGCCAGAAAGTGGTTCCGGGCGATACTTTGGTCTTCAAATTGGAAATGATGACTGAAATTCGTCGTGGAATAGCGAATATGAAAGGTTATGTTTTCGTTGGAGAGAAAGTCGTTTGCGAAGCAGAATTCATGGCACAAATCATTAAAAATAAATAAACCGTTATATGAATCATCATCCATTGTCCAATATACACCCTGAAGCCATTATCGGCGAAAATGTATCTATCGGAGCATTTGTTACAATAGACAGGAATGTTATTATTGGAGATAATACAAAAATCTATCCCAATGCAGTTGTATTGGAGGGAGCACGAATTGGTAAAAATTGCCAGATATTTCCTGGGGCTGTTGTTTCCGGTATCCCTCAGGATCTAAAATTTGCAGGAGAAGAGACTACTTGCATTATTGGAGATAATACAACGATTCGGGAATGTGTGACTGTAAACAGAGGAACTGCAGCCAAAGCTACAACAATTGTAGGCAATGACTGCTTGATTATGGCATACGCACACGTAGCTCATGACTGTATTCTTAAAGACCATGTGATTGTTGGGAATGCAACTCAATTGGCCGGAGAAGTTGAAGTGGATGATTTTGCAATCCTGAGTGGAGGAACTTTGGTTCACCAATTTTCTCGTGTTGGAAAGCATGTAATGGTCCAGGGAGGCTCTCGCCTGGGAAAAGATATTCCTCCATATATTACTGCGGGACGCGAACCTCTTTCATACTCCGGAGTCAATGTGATCGGTTTGAGAAGAAGAGGATTTACAAATGAGCAAATCGGTAATATTCAGGAAATTTATCGCGTTCTCTATCAATCAGGATTAAATAACTCTGATGCGGTAAAACAAATTCAGGCAAATATCCCGGATTCGGACGAAAAAGAATCGATTCTTTCTTTTATTGTGAATTCGCAAAGAGGAATCATTAGAGGATACTTAGAATAAAAAAGTAATAAGTAATAAGTTTAAAGTTATAAGCCTGCTTGCGCACGACAAAACTTAAAACCTATAACCTATAACTTATAACATTATAAATTATGGTTTACAAGTTTTTATTATTATCAGACGAGGTCGATGATTTCAAAAGAGAGATCGTTATTGATTCGGAAGCTACTTTTCTCGACCTACATAATGCTATTTTGGACTCTGTTAACTATGAAAAAGACCAAATGGCATCATTCTTCCTTTGTAGTGATGATTGGACTAAATTAACAGAAGTCACACTTATTGAAATGGATACCAATTTTGATGAGGATAGTTATGTTATGGATACAACCCGCTTGAGTGAGGGACTGGAGGATGAAGGACAAAAATTGATGTATGTTTTTGATTATCTGACAGAAAGAGCTTTCTATATGGAACTTCATGAAATTATTACGGGAAAGGACCAGGATAAAGCTGTGTGTACGAAGTCGATAGGTACTCCTCCGGCACAAATCGCTGTGATAGATGATGTTGATCCGGCCTTGTTGTCCACTGTGGTAGGAGGCGATGAGAACTTCTATGGCGATGAAGATTTTGATATGGATGAATTAGATCCGGAAGGTTTCGACGGACTGGGTGGAGGTAATCCTTACAATGACGAAAGCTTCTAAAGGAAGCTTAGTTATTTTACTTGGCCCTACGGGAGTCGGTAAAACGGAACTGAGCCTGAAAATCGCTGAAAAATTAGGCTCTCCAATACTTTCGTGCGATTCCAGGCAACTCTATAAAAACCTGACTATAGGAACAGCAGCGCCCACCCGGGAACAACTGGAAAGGGTGAAGCATTATTTCATCGGAACATTAGAATTAACAGATTATTATAGTGCAAGCAAATATGAAGAGGATGCTCTTCAATTGCTTGCATTGTTATTTCATGACCATCAGTCCGTTGTAATGACCGGCGGCTCCATGATGTATATCGATGCTATTGCCAAAGGGATTGATGAAATTCCCACTGTTGATGAGCAACTTCGTAAAGACCTGCAGGAACTTTATCAGAAAGAGGGACTCGATCCTATTCGTGAGCAATTGCGATTACTTGATCCGGAATTCTACAATTTTGTTGACCTGAAAAATCATAAGCGGGTAATTCATGCCCTTGAAGTATGCCTTATGACTGGCAAAACCTACTCTTCTTTCCGTACAAATTCGAAAAAAGAACGCCCTTTTAATATTATAAAGATAGGATTAAAACGTGACCGTGAAGAACTTTACGAACGAATAAACCTGCGTGTGGATCAAATGATGCAGGATGGTCTTCTTGAAGAAGCCCGAAAAGTTTATCATTTCAGACATTTAAACTCACTAAATACAGTTGGATATAAAGAATTATTCAACTATTTAGATGATTCTTGTGACTTAGATTTTGCAATCGAAAAAATCAAACAAAATACCAGAATCTACTCCAGAAAGCAGATGGCATGGTTTAAACGGGATGAAGAGATCAAGTGGTTTCATCCGGATCAGGAAGAAGAGATTATTGATTACTTACTTAAAGGACATTTGTCTTAAGTGTTAGTAGTGTCTTGCTTTGACGAATTAACATAAATTAACTATTTTTTTTTGATTATATAATAAAAAACTACCAAATTGCGGTCGTTAATTATTTTTTAGTTTAAATTTAATCCATATTATTATGAAAAAGAAATTAGTTGTTTTAGCACTTGGAGTGCTTGGTTTTTTCGTTTCTGAAGTTGCGTCTGCGGCACAGTGGAATTTGCCTTGTGGTGTCATTATTTATGCACCAGGATATTATGACTACATCGGTGCTGGCTATTCTAAAGAGGCTGCTAAATCGATGGTTGAAAAAGATGCAGTATATTATCTGGAGAAATATTGTAAGTATGAAAATCCAACTGTTGAATTTATAGACTGACCATAACTAATTTAAGGGGGATGATCAATGCAGATTGTCCTCCATCATATTGTTTTATATAATTATGAATAGATTGTTTTTAATTACTTGTTTAGTTTTTTTTACTGCGGTCAACTTGTACTCTCAAGATTGTACGGATACCGTGAAAATTCGTTGTTGGTACACACAGTATGGTGCAATGGATACTGCAAATATAAAGATGAAAAACAAGGATATTATGTTATTGGATGTGGGATCTGTGATGTCTAAATATTATACTTATGGAGCTTATTACCTAGATTCGCTTAGAGGAAAAACAGACCTGGATGGTCTTTCGGAAGAGCAAATTCAAAAAATAGTAATGAATAATGTGATGCAAGCTCCCCGAAGTTCTAGGACTCACGATTATATCATCATGAAAAACTGTCCTAAAAATAAATTAAATCTGATTGATCGACTGGGCCTTGATACTTATTATTATGAAGAAGATATTCCTGTTTTTGATTGGAAATTGACGGAAGATACTATGACCGTTTGTGGTTATATGTGTAAAAACGCCCATACTACTTTTAGAGGAAGAACTTACAATGCCTGGTATGCTCCTCAGATTCCAATCTCCTCAGGCCCGTGGAAATTTGCGGGATTACCAGGGTTAATTTTACGGGTGCAGGATAGTCAGAAAATGTTCTATTTTATATGTACTCAGATAATTACTCCACCAAAAACAACATTGATAGAGAGTCAGTACGATTATCTTCGTGCAATCAAGGTCAGTAAATCAAAGTACAATCAGAACAAACAAAGATATATGGATAATTCGGAAGCTTTTATGAGCGGCAATCCCATAGTACAACAAAATGTACCTGCTCATAATTATGAAAAGAGGCCTTTTAATCCTATTGAATTGACTGAAAAATGAAATATTTTTTGTGAACAGATTCTTTTTATCTTTTCTTGAAAAATCTAAATGAGTAATTCAGGCGTTTGAAATCTGTTTTGATAGGTTGATATGACTCGTGGGATAATTGAAAAAAATCACATAAAATACTCTGATTGCCTTCGGAAGCAAGTGCCGTGGTTTAAGCAGGTTGAAGAGATCAAGAGGTTTCATCCAGATCAAGAAAAAGATATTTTGATTATATGATAAAAATCAAAAGTGGTGATCATTAATTGTTTTTATTAGTATAAATTTTATTGTTATGAAAAAAAATTAGTTATTTTGGCACTTGGAGTGCTTGGTCTTTTTATTTCAGAAATTGCTTCTGCAGCAAAATGGACATTGCCTTGTGGTGTTGTTATTGATGCTCCTGGATACTATGACTACATTGAGGAAGGTTATTCTAGGTGCCTTGCCGAAGAGAAGCTTATGGACGATGCTCTGTTCTATTTAGAGGTATATTGTGAATATAAAACTCCTTCTGTTGAGTTTGAAGACTGACCATAAATAATTTTAAGTGAAGCTGTCTCACAATTAAAATTAACTCTTCGAGAATTGAATATTTGAGTTTAATCTCAGATAGGTATCCGAAGAAAAAAGTATTAAAAATAATTGTGAGACAGTCTCTTCTTAGTTTATCTTTTTGCAATTATGAAATGAGGCCTTCTAACCCTCTTGAATTAACTGAAAAATGAAACAATTACTCCTTCTGCTCATTATTTTTTGTCTTCCTTTGTTGGGTAAGGCCCAATCTGTAGAAGGGATAATTAAAGAGAAAAATACCGGAAAGGCAATTGACGGAGCGCTTGTTGTCGTTCTTGGCAGCAAGGGAAATACGGTTGCCTATAAAATGACTGATGAGAAAGGTTTTTATCAAATTACATTCAAGCAACCGTCTGACTCACTCCGCTTGCAAGTTTCACTACTTGGATATGAAACCAGGATTGTTCCGCTTGAAAAGGGCACTCAAAAATTAAATCTCTCCCTACACACCCAGGATTTTCAGTTGAAGGAAGTTTCAGTACGGCCCAATTATGTCCGTTTAAAGGAAGACACGATAGCCTATAATGTGGCTGGTCTTCAGGTACAAAGCGACCGGAGCATCGGGGATGTTTTGAAACGAATTCCCGGGATTGAAGTTTCCAAATCAGGGGGTATTACTTATCAGGGGGAGTCCATCAATAAGTTTTATATAGAAGGCATGGATTTGTTGGAACAAAAATACGGGATTGCAACAAATAATGTCCCTGTAGATGCAATTTCCACCGTTGAAGTGATTGAAAATCACCAGCCAATTAATATGTTGAAAAATAGGATTTTGTCGTCAAAAGCAGCAATTAACCTCAAATTGAAAAAAGACAAAAAAATTCGCCCGGTAGGAACTGCAGATGCCGGCCTGGGTTATGATTCAGATGACTTGCTATGGTCGCTTCAGGCTTTCGGTTTGCAGGTTGCGCCCAAAAGGCAAACCATTGTGATGTATAAGACCAATAATAAGGGAGATGATGTCACATTGGAATTTACAGATCAATCAACTGCGATGACAACAGGGAATATTCAATCTTTTCAGAGTTTACCTCAGGGAATGTTCCCAAGAGTTGGAATGAGGAACCCTCCTCTGGAAGAGAAACGATATTTATTCAACAACTCTCATGTCCTGACCCTGAATAATCTGTGGAAAACAAAGGAGAATGGCCAGTTGAGGGTAAACGTCAATTATATCAATGACCGCAGGAATGAAATCGTTCAGGAGCGATCTTCTTATTATATACGGGAAGATTCTATGTTGTTGATTGACGAATTTAATTCTTCGAAGATAAAAAACAATATGTTGGAAGGGATACTGAACTACACTGAAAATGAGAAAGGACATTATTTCCACAATACACTGAAAGGAATAGGACGCTGGAGTGATCTGCAATCAGAAATAACCACTCGGTCAAAGGTAAGCCAATATTATGATTTGCCGGATTATCATATTCGGAATGATCTGACTTATATTAAAAAAGCAGGTAATCGGTTCTGGAATATCAATTCACAGGTTAGTTATTCTTCTTTGCCTCAGGCTTTATCGGTAGAGATTGATACGATGGAGATAGAAACCAGTCAGAAAATATATAAATCCGGATTTTATACGAATACACGTAGCAGTTTTTCATATAAAAAAGGACTATCTACTTTCAATGCAAATCTTAGTTTGGATGCGTCTTTTGATGATTTGAATACCAACCTGTCTCATTATTTAGTTCCCGATTCTTTTCGGAATGACTTGTGTAGTGATTATATCAAAACCATCTTTTCTCCAGAATATACACTTGGGAATAATGTTTTTTCTTTAGGAGCCGGTGCGGATTTAGTTTATCACTGGCTTGATATAGACGATAAAATGTATGATGAGACGAATAGTTATTCCTATTTCTATGCCGACCCTTCTTTGCGGTTAAATTATAGTCCCAATAGTCGCTGGAGGTTTTCTTCTGCTTATCGTTACAACCACAGTATCGGTGATATTCAAGACTTCACGACCGGGTATATTATGATGGATTATAGAAGCTTACAAACAAAATCAGGGCAGTTGTCTAAAAATGAATCTCAAAATATCCACTTGAGAATCGATTATAAGGATCCCTTAAATGGCTTTTATTTCAATGCTTCCGGAATGTATAGCGCCAGAACCCGGAATCTTATCAGTCAGACCCGGTTTATAGACAAGCTGAATATATCAGGGAATATGCTTCAGGATAATAATTCGAGTATGTGGACGGGAAACGGATATATCTCAAAGAATTTTTATAAAATAGCTACAAATATCTCATTGTCAGTTGGTTATAATTTTATGAGTTCAGAAAAGTGGCAACAGGGAGTCTTTTATCCGTTTAATTCGTCAACCCTGGCATTTAATCCGGCAGCGAATGTGCGGGTGAATAAATATTTCTACGTGAGTTATTCAGGGCAATTTATTCATAACATGCAAGAAATAACCAATAGTTTTGCAGGTAAAACCGAGTCCTCTTTCGATCAGATAATACAAAATTTTAAGACTTACTATTTTGTGAATAAAAATCTTCAATTGAAATTGCAGGCCGAGTATCTTAATAATGAAATCAGCCCTACTGTTAACTCTGAATTATTTTTCCTGGATTTAGGGATCTCCTATTCTTATAAGCAATTGGAGTTTACTTTTGATTGGAATAATATTCTGAATGAAAAATCCTATTCTTATGTAATATATAACGGCTTGGACTCTTATGGATACAATTATAAGTTGCGGCCGGAAAGTTTATTTGCTGCAATTAAGTTTAAGTTTTAATGTTTTTCTCCACAAAAATAGTTGTAGAGTAGAGACGTTAAAGCCAGGCAGGCTCCAAAACCAAAAAGAAAAGAATACGACAGTCTCTCGGCAATCAATCCGCTTACTCCTGCAAGAACCATCCCTACAAGATGGATTAAAACTGTTTGAAGAGTAAAGTCCGTTCCTTCACAACCTTCTCTGGAGTGGCGCATAGCGCTGGTATAAACAACAACAGAGGCCATCCCGTAAGTGATCCAGATGAAAGTAACAGCCGAATGGACAAAATGAGTGTCTGAAGATTGAAATACAGAAACCCACCATATATAGGAAACGGATAACAAGATAAGGCACGATACGATGAGGCTTATGTTTCTTCTTCCGAATTGTTTGATAAGCCAGCCGGTGAGAAAAGAACTTCCTGCGGCCATGAGAGTTCCTCCGACACCAAATAACCACCCGATGCTTTCTTTTGTATATCCCAGATCGACAAGATAAGGCCTGAGCATAGCTAAAATGGCGGCAATTCCGGAATAATATAATATTAAGTAGAGAATGTGAGCGCTTATTTTATTCTGATTGAAAAAAGAAGTCAGGGTTGAAAAAGATATTTCTTTTTTTTCAATATTGGCTGTTTCGACATCCTGCCCTTGATTTAGTTCTTTTAGTTTGTTTTTATAGACAATTAAAGGGATTAATGCAAGCAATACAAATCCGGCCAACCCAAGTAGAAGCTTATGCCATCCGAATTGTTGATAAATAATCAAGAGTAGCCCTCCGCCGACTAAAGATCCTATGAATCCTCCCATTGATTGCATGCTGGCTCCCAGGCTGAGACGCCCTTTTTCCATGAGCCGGATTGATAAGGCATCCGTCGCAATGTCCTGGGTTGCTGAGGCCGTGATTGCTACAATCATTAAGACAGTGATCAATACAAAATCAGTTTTTAGGTTCAGTATAGCAATGATCGTGATAATGAAGGCATAAAACAACTCCGAACCAATAATCCAGCGTTTGTAGTCGCTTAATACAGAGGTTTTTTTGTCAATAAATGGAGCCCAGAAAAGTTTCAATATCCATGGGAACTTGACAAGTTGAAGTAAACCAATAGATTCCAGTGAAAAATTGCCTTCTCTGAGTATGACAGGTACCGTCGATGAGAAAAAACTCATCGGGATACTTTGCGCAATGTAAAGACAAAGAAGCGTTAGTTGTTTATGGAATGTTGTTTTTTGCAATATAATTTTTTGAACACAAAGATATCTTTTTTCTTCGTGCCTTTGTGCTTAATTTAGAATGTTAAAACCAGGTCTGCCCCAAAGCTTGTCGGCTTTCCCTGTTGGAGATAACCTTTTCCGTTCATTTCGAAATAGAAAGTGTTATAATCTTCATTTAGAGTGTTTTTTGTCCACAAGTTTAAGGTACAGATCCCTTTTCTAACCCCGGCTTTAATATTCAGTAGGCCATAAAAGTCCTCATAGGTATTGTTGGCTTCAGTCCAATATATTCTTCCGGCACCATTGTATTGCGAATGTATGCTGAACTGATCTATGAAACGATTGGTAAAGTTTTTTACGTATGATGCATATACTGATAAAGTATGCTGCGGAGCAAAAGGCAGGTAATTGCCTTTATAATCTGCTTTTCCACTATTATAATCATCGAATATGGCATGAGTGTATCCGTAATTTACACCCGTTCTCACTTCAGGGGTGATTGAAGCATGCAGGTTTATATCGAATCCTTTGTTAGTAGCCTGCCCTACATTAGAGATTTTTCTACCGGCTGTAGTGAACTGTGTTAATTGCATATCATCGATATTGATGTAAAATAAAGCTATTTCAGTAGAAAGAAAGCCCGGAATAATTTCTCCTTTGAATCCGACTTCGTAATTCCAGCTGAATTCAGGATTATAAGTTGTGTATTGGCTAAAGTCGGAAGGAGTATAATTCGGCATCAATTTTTTGATAGGTTCCTGTAACACAAGTTCCGACAGTGCCTGAATATTGTATCCACCTGGATTATATCCTTTGGATGCGGATGCATAGACATATTTTTTCGGATTGATTTCATATTTAATTCCTATTTTAGGCAAAAGTTGAGTGTAATCATTGCTCTGACTTCCTGGAATAGAGGCCGATAGAATAGAATTATTGCCGCTGGCATTGTTTTTAACACCCATACTCGCAGAGGTTACATAATCTAACTTGTCTTTCTCGTAATCAAGGCGAATACCGGCTGTGATTGATAATCCTTTGATTAATAGATTGTTGTATGTAGATTGATGAAAAATTGCTCCTCCATAATTTGGAGTTTCAAAATAGCCGGGTACTGCTATCTCGCTATCTACAACAGTATAACCGAATCTGCTCAACATTGGTTGAAGCATTCCTGCTATTCCTACCGGACCAAAGTTTACGTTGACATTTGTGTTCAACTGATTTGTGAAGCCAAAGGCACCGAACGACCATTGGTAATTCTTATTGGTATTGGATTTTGCTGTTAATTCCTGAGTAAAAGCGTCTTGTTTTTGTATTTGATGGATATTGTAAACGTATGCAGGAGAGTAATCCTGGTCCATCTTCATATCGTCATTCAAATTCTGATATGAAGTGGTAGATGCAAAAATAATCCTGTCGTTTTTATATTCCAAATTTAATCCTGCATAGCCTACTTTTCGAAGGTATGATCCTTCGTCATTATAGCTAATCGGGCTGATTTCTCCTGTAATTTTATCATATACATTATATGGATAAGCCCCCTGATCAGAATAATCATAGTTGCCAATAAGAGAAGCTTTGAAATTTTTTGAAAACTGATAGTCAAGCCGGATGCGACCTCCGCCGGCATCCAAGGCATCAGCTTTTTTACCGGTAAATTCATTCGTGAAATATCCGTCGGAATGATCGTAATAACCGCTCAGGGATACTCCCAGCTGATTATTTAGTTTGAAATCTGTAGAACCGTGTGTTTGAAATAGTCCGTAGTTACCTCCGTTAACCCCAATTGAAGTCCGCTGAATATCCAATGGGGAGTGAGTGAATACGTTAATGATTCCCCCCATTGCGTTGCGTCCATATAATGTTCCTTGTGGTCCGCGTAGTAATTCAATACGCTGTATGTCAAGGAAATCGAAATCGTAAGTGCTTTTATTGATCAACGGAATATTATCGACATACATTGCAGATGCCTGGCTTGTACTACGATTTCCCACGCCTCGAATGTAAACGGGAGAACTATACTTGGAGCCATAGTCCGGAATATAGAAATTTGGTACTATATTAGATATGTCAACTACGTCTGATATTTGCATCCCTGTTATTTGTAATGGGGAAATAACGGATACGGATCCCGGTAATTTTTTTATGGAGTTTGTCTCTTTGGAAGAGGATGTAACAACGACTTCTCCAAGAGAATATCCTTTAATAGTGTCGTTTTCAATCTTTTCTTTATTGTTTTCTGCAAAGCCTGTAGAGCAGAAGGCAGCATTGAGAACAAAGGCTGAAATAAAAATTATTTTTTTCATTTATTAAAATTAAATCCCAAATTGAGTTGTTGTTTTCGGCACAAAGGTCGGAATTTTAAAAATTAATTGTTAGGATTTGCAGAAATAAAATTTGACTTTTTCAATCAATTTTCAATTCAAAAACAAAATTGGCGTACCTTTGTTTGTTTAATTTTTCATTTTTTAATAAAAAAATAGATTTTTATGTGTTTTTTATTATTTTTGTCCTCAAATCAATGATAAAATTATGTATTGGGAGCAAAAAATCGAGACAATCTCACGCCCTGAATTAGAAAAACTACAACTTGAATTACTTCAGGCTACAGTAGTACAAGCAAAGCAATCTGCCTATTATAGTGAAGTATTCAAAGCAGAGGGATTGGATGAAAATTCAATTCAGTCCTTGGATGATTTGAAAAAGATACCATTCACTACCAAAGAAGATTTACGTAATCATTATCCTTTTGGCTTCTCTGCTGTTCCGTTGGAAAAATGTGTTCGACTACATTCTTCTAGTGGTACTACCGGTAATCCTACCGTAGTTTTGCATAGTCAGAAAGACTTGGATGAATGGGCCAATCAGGTGGCAAGATGCATGTATATGGTTGGAGTCAGGAGTACTGATGTTTTTCAGAATACTTCAGGTTATGGGATGTTTACCGGAGGACTCGGATTTCAATATGGAGCGGAAAAATTAGGCTGTCTTACAGTTCCTGCTGCTGCCGGAAATACCAAACGGCAAATGAAATTTATAGAGGATTTTAATACAACAACAATACATGCCATCCCAAGTTATGCTATCCGGTTAGCAGAGGCTTTTTATGAAGCAGGATGCGATCCGAAGCAGGATACAAAACTTAAAACACTGATTATTGGAGCTGAACCTCACTCGGAAGAACAGCGGAGAAGAATTGAAGAACTTCTGGGAGTTAAAGCATATAACTGTTTCGGAATGTCCGAAATGAATGGACCCGGAGTCGCTTTTGAATGTCCGCAACAAAACGGACTGCATATATGGGAAGACTACGTCATTGCAGAAATTATTGATCCGGTAACAATGGAGCCTGTTCCAGAAGGAGAGGTCGGAGAATTGGTGCTGACAACTCTTAAACGGGAAGCAATGCCGCTTTTACGTTATCGTACACGCGACTTAACCCGCGTTATCCCTGGAAGTTGTGAATGTGGACGTACTCATAAGCGTATTGATCGCTTCAAAGGACGTAGTGATGATATGATGATTCTGAAAGGGGTTAATATTTTCCCGATACAGATTGAAAAAATATTGATGCAATTTAAAGAGTTGGGAAATAATTACCTGATTACTCTTGAAACAATTGGTACAAATGATGAAATGTTGGTAGAAGTCGAATTGAGTGATCTCTTTACCGACGATTATTCAGTGTTACAGCGCCTGACAAAAGGAATCACACACCAATTAAAAGATGAAATACTGATAACGCCCAAAGTGAAACTTGTAGAAAAAGGCTCTCTCCCTCAAAGTGAAGGAAAAGCTGTTCGTGTTAAAGATCTCCGTAATATATAATATAAGCTATAAACTATGACAATTCAACAAATCTCCATCTTTTTGGAAAATAAGTTTGGCCGGTTGAATGAAATTCTCAGCCTGATAGCCAGGGAGAAGGTTCGTATTATTGCCGCAACAGTGGCAGACACCTCTGAATTTGGGATTCTTCGTATTGTTACGACCGATCCTCAAAAAGCGTATCAAGTATTGAAAGAAAACCGTATCAGTGCAAATATCAGTGAAGTTATTGCAATCGTTACAGAATCGATTCCCGGTCAGTTTGCCAAAACGATCGAATATTTTACGCAAGCAGGAATCAGTATCGAATATATGTATTGCTTCTCAACGCAATCCAAAGGAGTTCTGGTGATTCGTGTTAATGATGCAGAAGCTGCTCGTGAGGTTATTCGACACAAAAATTTACAAACGATCGATCAAACCGGATTAAAAGAAATTTAAAACTTCTGAATATAAAGATGCTAAGGCTCTACGGCACAAAGGTTATTTTATCTTTGCATCTTAGAGCCTTAGCATCTTTGTGTTTTATAAACAAGAATTAAAAAGAAAATTATAACTTTGTCCTTTAATTACAATAAAGGACAAAATAATGGCATTGATAAAATCTGTCCGGGGATTTACTCCGGAAATAGGTAAAAATGTATTTTTAGCAGATAATGCAACAATTGTAGGTGATGTGATCATGGGAAATGATTGCAGTATTTGGTTTAATACAGTCCTTCGTGGAGATGTAAATTCTATCCGCATTGGTAATCGGGTGAACATTCAGGACGGTACAGTCGTTCATACTCTATACCAGAAATCGATAACAGAAATTGAAGATGATGTCTCTATTGGCCATAATGTAGGGATTAATGGGGCAAAGATTGAGAAAGGGGCACTCATTGGGATGGGAGCTATTGTTCTTGATCATGCTGTCATTGGAGAAGGCGCTCTGATTGCCGCCGGTTCAGTTGTCCTAAGTGGCACACAGGTTGAGCCGGGAAGTATTTATGCCGGAGTCCCTGCCAAATTTGTAAAAAAAATGGATCCGGAGCAATCTAAAGAGATCAATCAAAAAATTGCGGCTAATTATCTGATGTATTCAAGTTGGTATAAAGAAGAAGAGTAATTATTTTTTAAAGATGGTGGTATGAAAAAAATAGGTTTTATTTCGGTATCTCTTGTTCTGGCCTTTGTCTTCGGTTTATCCGGATGTAAAAAAGATTTGAAGACTATGGATAATTCCATGGTTCTTGATTCGCTGGTATTGGCTGAAACATATTATTTGAATTCAGATTCGACACAACCAAGTTGTAATCTGCAGGTGGATTTTGTTTATCCGAAAGAATATTCGTATGGAAAAATCCTTTCTAAAGTCCAGATTCTCTTCATTGACAAAGTATTAGGAGGAGATTATATTGCCCAGACCCCAGAAAATGCACTTCAAAGTTTTAAAGACAAATACATTGAAAATTTCAAACAATTTGAAGAAAAATTTATCAAAGGAGATCCTCAGGCTGAAGATGAAATGAAAGACGAAACCGGCTTTTCGTATTATATGAAACTTGAAAATTCAGTCCCTTTCAATAAAAATAATATTGTATCTCTTTTGGTGAAAAATAATGCTTATGAAGGAGGTGCACATGGATCCAGTAGTATTTTTGGTTATGTCTTTGATCTTACTGATGGAACTATTGTTGCTGAAAAACAGATATTTACGCAAAATTATGAAAAATCGCTATCTTCAATTATAGTTGCTAAAATTTTGAAGATGAATAATCTGACAGATCCTGCAGAGCTTGTAAATAAAGGATACAACAGTGTTGAGAATATGGTTCCCAATGGCAATTTTATTATTGATGAAAATGGAATTACATATTATTTCAATGAGACTGAAATTGCTGCTTATGTAGCAGGAGTCACAAAAATCTTTATTCCTTATAATGAACTTACCCCTTTCTTGAAAAAAGATAGTCCTATAGCCAAACTGGCAGGATTGTAAATTTTGATTGAGAGCTGATACTAAAAATATGGAGCTTATAAAAAAATATTTCCCGGAAATTACCGAAAAACAAATTTCTCAATTTGAGGCATTGTATGATTTATATACGGATTGGAATAATAAAATTAATCTGATCTCACGTAAAGACATACACAATTTGTATGAAAAACACGTATTACACTCATTAGGGATTGCTAAAGTGATTCGGTTCACAGACAATACAGCTATCCTTGATGTTGGAACGGGAGGTGGGTTTCCTGGAATCCCATTAGCCATTCTTTTTCCAAAATGTTGGTTTCTTTTAGTCGATAGCATCGGGAAAAAAGTACGTGTCGCAGAAGACATTGCAGCTCAAATTGGCTTGAAAAATGTAGAATGTCGCCATTGCAGAGTCGAAGAAGAAAAACGGGAATTTGATTTTATTGTCAGTCGTGCAGTAATGCCATTGCCTGATCTGGTGAAAATTTCAAAAAAAAATATTGTCAAAGAGCAACAAAATGCTCTTCCAAATGGTTTTTTATGCCTGAAAGGCGGAGAATTACAAGCCGAAATACATCCATTTAAAAATAAGGTAGTAGTTTATGATTTGGGCAAATATTTTAAAGAAGAATATTTTGATACAAAGAAAGTAATCTATTTGCCGGCATAAATAAAATTGTTATCATGCAAATTTATAAATTCGAATTCAATCAGGTAGAAGAAAATACTTATTTGCTTCATGATGAGACAAATAAGACTGTCATTATTGATTGTGGGGTATTCTATCCGGAAGAGAAAACACAATTGGTACGTTTTATTGAGGAAAATCATTTGGTTCTGACCCGGTTATTGAATACGCATCTCCACATGGATCATGCTTTTGGTAATCATTTCATCTACGAAACATACGATATTCTACCGGAATATAATCGGATGGAAGAATTGATGCCCACACAAAAAGATCAGGCTAGAAACTTTGGCATTAAAATAGATGAACCGGATATAAAAGCGGTAAATTATATTGAAGATGGAGATATCATTACTGTTGGATCTATTCAATTGAAAGCTTTGCTGATTCCGGGACATTCTCCCGGTAGCCTTTGTTTTTATTCGGAAAAAGATGGTTGCATTTTTTCTGGAGATGTCCTTTTTAATGGCAGTATCGGTCGCTCAGACCTGTGGGGAGGGGATATGCAACAATTAATTTCGGGAATCAATAAAAAGTTATTAACTTTACCCGATGATACGGTGGTTTACCCCGGACATGGTCCTTCAACAACCATCGGAAATGAAAAGAAAAATAATCCGTACTTGAAAAATATTGTAAACCATTAAATCCATAGTTTTCATGAATTATGACGCATTTGTAAACAGACATGTTGGTATCAACGATACAGATATGAAAGAGATGTTGGCAAAAATCAATGTCTCCGGTCTCGAACAACTTATTAAAGAAACAATTCCTCAAAATATCCGGTTAAACAAAGAACTGGATCTGCCTGTTGCAATGACTGAAAGAGAGTATGGCGAACATATTGCAGAACTGGCTTCTAAAAACGAAATTTTCACTTCGTATATAGGACTGGGTTGGTTTGATACGGTTACTCCGGCTCCAATCCTGAGAAATGTATTTGAAAATCCATGTTGGTACACATCTTATACTCCTTATCAGGCTGAAATTTCACAAGGACGTCTTGAAGCCCTGTTGAATTTTCAAACAATGGTAAGCGACTTGGCAGCTCTTCCTTTGTCTAACTGCTCTTTGCTTGATGAGGCAACTGCAGCCGCTGAAGCTGCAAATATGCTTTATGGAATCCGCAGTCGTGAACAGGTTAAGAATGAGGCAAATGTGCTTTTTGTGGACGATAAAGTATATGAATCGACCTATGCCGTTATTCATACCCGAGCTATTCCTCAGGGAATGAAAATAGTTCGTGGAGATTATAAAACTATTGATTTTACAGACAAAATGTTCGGCGCTATTGTACAATTCCCTAATTCTGATGGACATATCGAAGATTATCGGGATTTTGTTGCAAAAGCAAATGCTGCCGGAGTAAAAGTGGCTGTTGGAGCCGATATTTTAAGCTTGGTTTTACTGACTCCTCCGGGAGAATGGGGTGCTGAAATTACATTTGGAAGTACTCAACGCTTTGGAATTCCAATGTACTTCGGAGGTCCGTCTGCCGGCTATCTGGCTGCAAAAGAAGATTATAAGCGTATTATCCCGGGCCGTATTATAGGTATTTCGAAGGATGCTTACGAGAAACGTGCATTGCGTATGGCTTTGCAAACACGTGAGCAACATATCAAACGTGAAAAAGCAACATCGAATATTTGTACTGCCCAGGCTTTGCTGGCTACAATGGCCAGTTTTTATGCCGTATATCATGGTCCGGAAGGATTAAAAAATATAGCAGGTCGCGTTCATTCCATTGCCGGATTCCTTGCTTCCGAATTGACAGGCCTGGGCTATGAACAATTAAATACAAATTACTTTGATACTCTTAAAATACAGTTGCCTAAAAATGCATCATTGAGCGTGTTACAGGAAACAGCTTTGGAGTGTAAAGTTAACTTGCGTTACTTCGAAACTGGGGAAGTCGGTATCAGTATCGATGAAACAACAATGCTGGAAGATATGGGTGTTTTACTTTATATCTTTTCAACGGCTGTTCAGACTGACTATTTGTTAAGCAAAGATATTTCTCGAAAAGTATATTTTGATAAAATCTTTGTTCGGCAGTCGGAATTTCTGACTCATGAAGTGTTTAACAGTTATCATACAGAAACAGAATTGATGCGTTACATCAAAATGCTGGAACGCCGTGATATTTCATTAGCTCATTCCATGATTTCACTCGGATCATGTACCATGAAGCTAAATGCTGCTTCCGAATTATTGCCGCTAAATCTTCCCGGATTTGCAAATATTCACCCGTATGCGCCTGAAGATCAGGTGGACGGATATTTGGAACTGGTTGAAAATCTGGCACAGTACCTGGGAGAAATCACCGGATTACCAGGAGTGAGCTTTCAGCCAAATTCCGGCGCTGCAGGTGAATATGCCGGTTTGATGGTAATCCGTGCTTATCAACAATCCATAGGGCAGGGGCATCGTGATGTAATCCTGATCCCGGCTTCGGCTCACGGAACAAATCCGGCAAGTGCTATTCAGGCCGGTTTTGAAACAGTTACTGTTGCCTGCGACGAATTCGGTAATACTGACATCGATGATTTGAAAGTAAAAGCTGCACAATATAAAGATTCAATGGCCGGCTTTATGATCACTTATCCATCTACTCACGGAATTTTTGAAACAGGTATCGTGGAAATGTGTAAAATTATCCACGATAACGGCGGACAGGTTTATATGGATGGGGCCAATATGAATGCTCAGGTGGGGTTGACTAACCCTGGTTTTATCGGTGCTGATGTCTGTCACCTTAATTTACATAAAACATTTGCTATACCTCATGGTGGTGGTGGTCCGGGAGAAGGTCCTATCTGTGTTGCCAAGCATTTGATTGACTTCTTACCATCACATCCGGAGACCATGGGATCTGATTTGAATACTGTAGCATCTTCTCCTTATGGAAGTGCTGGTATTTTGCCTATAACTTACGGTTATATTCGTATGATGGGTGCTGATGGTCTTACATTGTCTACGGAAGTCGCGATTTTGAATGCAAACTACCTTGCTGCTTGTCTGGAGAAAGCCTATGGTATTGTCTATAAAGGTGCGCAAGGGCGTGTAGGACACGAATTGATCCTTGAATGCCGGACAATAAAAGATTATTCCGGAATTTCGGAAACGGATATTGCCAAACGTTTGATAGATTACGGTTTCCATGCTCCGACTCTTTCTTTCCCCGTACACGGGACGTTGATGATTGAACCTACTGAAAGTGAAAGTCTGCGCGAATTAAATCGTTTCGTAGAAGCCATGCTCACTATCCGTGAAGAAATAGAAGAAGTAGCAAAAGGTATTGCATCTAAAGAAGATAATGTACTGATCAATGCTCCTCACCCAGAATATGAGGTGGCTGCAGATGAGTGGAAACACAGTTATTCTCGCAGTAAAGCTGCTTATCCCCTTGAATGGATCCGGGAAAATAAGTTTTGGGTCAATGTAGCCCGGGTCGATAACGCTTTTGGCGATCGCAATTTGGTTGCAGTTCAATGTGCATGTAATTGATTTTCATGCCATTGTAGATTTTATGTTCGAAAACATAAATTATTTTGAACAAAAATCCTTTTAATTTGTTTTTCCATATTGGGAATTTATGTCTAATCTTAAAATATAAAAACTATGTTTAACGCTAAAATGGAAACTGCTTTGAACAAGCAGGTTAATGCAGAATTGTGGTCAGCTTATTTGTATCTTTCGATGTCTTATGATATGGATGATAAAGGTTTTTCCGGGATGGCTGCATGGTTTGCTAAACAGGCAGAAGAAGAATTCGAACATGCAACAAAATTCATGGAATTCATTGGCGAAATGGATGGAAAGGTAAAATTAATGCCGATTGATGAAGTCCGTCAGGAATGGAACTCTCCAAAAGATGCTTTCGAAGATACTCTTCTTCATGAAAAGAAAGTAACAGCAATGATCCATAATTTGATGGATTTGGCTATCGAGTTGAAAGATTATGCTTCTCAAAGTATGCTTAGATGGTTTGTTGACGAACAAGTTGAAGAAGAAGATACTGCAATAAAATATTTGGCAGCTTTGGAAATAATCGAAAAAGATTCAGCATCTATGTATCTTTTTGACAAAAAATTAGGAAAGAGAGAAGACTAATTTAGTTTGTCTTGATAGTCCGGTCATTTCGACTACCGGGAGATTATATATCAAAAAATTAGATCTTCCTGTAGTCGGAATGATATTTTAAATACATTCTTTTCCTCTGTTTTTCCTTAGTCCTTTTTGCATATAATTAACCTTTTTTCGGTCAACCTTGAATGGAAATTATCTGTTGTATTGTCTCAGAGAGTTATAGTTTGATGTTTAACTTAAAAA
>JAVBUX010000313.1:0-2571 GCA_031554915.1 Bacteroidales bacterium
ATACGGAGCATTAGCTCTACGTTTCTTCAAGAGTTCGACATGATCGGCATCCAGTTTACCAAGCATCATTTGGAATCCTGAAAGTTCTTGAACTGTAAGAATTTCCATCAATTTTGCATCAATAACTTCAATACCCGCATCAACCAGGATCTGGTGAGCCTTACGGAATACGATACTCATTTCCATGTGAGTAGTAGCACCACTTCCATTGATATAAAGCATTACTTTATCTCCTTTTTTCGGTTGAATCTTTTTGCACAACTGGTTGATCATGATTTCAGCAGTTTTGTCGGCAGATTCCAACACCTGACGACCACTACTACCACCTTCTCCGTGTTGTCCCATACCTATTTCCATTTCACCTGCGGACAAGCTGGAGATAACTGCACCATTTTGTGGATGAGTACATTGTCCCATAGCCACAGCCAAAGTTGCAATTTGTTTATTAAAGCGTTCACCGATTTCACAAATTTCATCAAGACTTTTACCTTCCTCAGCAGCAGCGCCTACTATTTTAGCAAGAGGTACACAGCCTGCCAAACCACGTCTGTCATTATCAGGAGTATCCAAACCTGAACTGATATCATCATGAGTCAGGATCGATTTTACTTTGATACCAGCTTTTTCAGCAAGCATTGTAGCCATATTGGCACTCATCACATCACCTGAATGGTTCAGGACAATCAACAAAATACCGGCATCACGTTTGAACATCTGCAAAGCCTGGAAAAGACGTTGAGCGCCCGGAGCTGCGAAGATATCTCCGACAACAGAGCAATCCAACATACCTTCTCCGACAAATCCACTCAATGCTGGTTCATGTCCCGAACCGCCTAAAGTGATAACTGCCACTTTCTTTTCGTCTTTCGGTTGAGCCCGAACAACAATATTTTCACCACCCAAAGCAACTTTATCGTTATAGGCCAATATGTATCCTTCTAATAATTCTTTTGTTATATTTTCCGGTTCATTGATGAACTTGGTCATAATTTTACTCATGATATTATTTTTTTAAGATTCATTTATCAAAATACATTAATTCGATTGGAATACCTTCTTCCACAATAAAAGCGATAGTCAGGTTTTCTCCACCCGGACATGGCTCTACAATTACGTTTGCACCTTTCAACGCCTCTTCCATATTTGGCACTTCGTATGCAATATGCGGAACTTTTTGTATGATTTCTGGCAACCAACTTCCTTCTTCAAAACGCAGGAACTCAATCCGGTTGGCACTTTTTGAATAATCCGTCAAGTGAACTTTCATTCCGTCCACAAAAAACTCTCCTTGTTGACTTTCGCAAGTCGGAATTCCGTAATGATTAATTTTTCTCATGGTGATTTCGTATTTTAGGGTTATAAATTTATTTTTTCATTCCTGCCAAAGCATCTGTAAATACAGCTTTTGAATTGGTAAAACGCAAACCATTACCATCGTGGTAATTAGCATATTCTGTAACGATTGCACCTTCAGGACCTGCAAACAAGAAGTGAGGAGATTCCGCTTCTGCTAAATGAATCACTTCATCCACCATTTGTTTTTGGAAATGGGAAACAGAGATGAAATCTTTCTGACTAGCTGGCAAAACAGGTGCATTTGGTGTCGCTTCCCCGATAGAATAGTTGTAAGCCCAACCATGACGCACTTGCCAGCTCTCGAATTTAGGAGGATGGTTTGTTGCTACGTGGCGATGCTCCAGAATCATTTGCCCCGGCAATAAATAAATTTCATGTCCGAAATAAGCATGAACAGAGTCGTTTACCCAGAATAAACCCGCCATTCCTACATTTTCAAAATCTCCAAGTTCAAAATCAGTGATCCAAAGATTGTTTTTTACAAAATCAGAATATGGACCTCCATAATAATCAAGCATATCCAAATAAGATTTCAAAGCAACTTCAGGAACCAATTTTCCATCTTTATAAAAATCTGCGTTTGTGTACTTTTTCTTGTACGGTTCTTTTGTCTGCATAACTTCTTCTTTTTTAGTTTCACCGGAACAAGCTACTATAGCTAATCCGATTATCAAAATCATTAAATTTTTAATTGTTTTCATGTTTATAAAAATTGTTACTATACTGTTATTGCTATACCTTCTATTTCAACTAACAATTCATCCCGACAGACATCGGCCAACACATATATTGACGGAATATCTGAATATTTTTCATTAACAACCTGTTTCGCAGCCTCCAAAAATCCGGATTCTTTCAAATATACGCGTATTGAGATAATATCAGAATCTCCTTTCATCCGGATATTTACCGGATTTAAAGTTTTCTCTGAAACCAGATGTTCTATATTTTCAAGCGTTATCCGAATTTGTTCCTCTATTCCAACTCCTGTAAGGCTGTTCTCTCCACGAATTGCAGCCGTACCGGAGACATAAATCAATCCAGAGCCATTTTCAAGGATAAGCTTAGCTCTCTCAAATTTTGGAGTCGTGTTTTTTTTTTTTATTATATAAATATAAAAAAAAAAAAAAATAAAAAGAAAAAAAAAAAAAAATAGAATATAAGAAGAAATTATATTATATATTTTTATTTTTTTATGTGTTGAAAAAAAAGAAT
>JAVBUX010000075.1:0-2900 GCA_031554915.1 Bacteroidales bacterium
TCTACATCTTTCAGTAAATTCAATAAAACAGCGTGATCAGTCGTAAGGGGACATTGAGTAAAGCTTTCTCCAGCAAAAACCACTAGTCCGATATTGTCAGTCGGACGCCCGGCAATGAAAGATGCTGCAACCTCTTTTGCGGCTTGTAACCGGTCGGGTTTGAGGTCTAATGCCAACATGGAAGAGGAAATATCTAACGACATCATAATATCGATCCCTTCTGTTGTTGAATTTTCCCAGCTGTTGGTCGATTGTGGTCTTGCGAGGGCAACTACCAACAAGGAAAACGCAATCATCCGGAAAACGAAAGGCAGATGCCTTAAATATACTTTATAACTTACCGGAACTTTATCAAACCCCTGAGAAGAGGATACCTGCATACTGGCTTGTGATTTACGCAGTTTCCAGATATACCATCCCACCATAGGAATGAGTAAGAGTAACAATAAAAAATAATATGGATTAGCAAATATCATAATTTACTTCATTTTTTCATTATCATCAGTAATAATATTCTTTTCATTACCTTCATTCTTTCCATTCTCTTCAATAACAACCGGCTTTTCTTCCACTTTTGTCTGATTTACAAACAAATAAGAATTTATTAAGCTCAATTCATTTTCATCAGGAAGAGGTTGGTATTTTGCAAATTTTACAAAATCAGCTAATTGCAAGATTTGTTTCAGATTTTCATAAACGGAATCAGCTTCGTTCATGCGGCGGATCTTCGCCAGAATCTCTCCTGATGTCATTTCCATAGCAGGAGTGTTGAAACGTTCTTCAATATAGGTCCTGAGAATATCTGTAATCATTGAATGGTACTCCTTAATCCGTCCTTGTTGCCAAAGTTTTTCAGCTTTAACTGCGTCAAGACTATTAATTGCTCTCACATGAGGAGGTAATAAAGGCTCTTCTTTTTTGAACGGAACCAGCGATTTCTTTGAATAAATCCGGTACAGGATGAAGGCTGCAGCTGCAATTGCGATTAATCCGGCTAACCACCAGTACCAGTAATCCGGTAAAAAGTCCGTCAATACAAATTTAGGACTAATCACATCCTTAATCGGAATAAACTTAGCGCTTACCGTATCCACTTGTAAAGAAGCTACTTTCAATCCTAATGTATTGGAATAGGTCGTATCATCCCCACTGATGACTTTAAAAGAAGGAATCAGGTATAAGGCCGAATCAAAGGATGTTACCATATAATTCTGGTTAATTCTGATTCTCTCATTCCCCAAGTCTGTAGTATCCGGTTTGAACATTTCAAGCACTTCAATACCTTTAATAATGGTATCGGAAGGAGAATAGACGGGCAGTTGTAATGGTTTATTTTTGTTGCCTGCTACTTCCAGCCGAATCAAGGTCTGTTCCCCGATCAGGATTGAAGTTGAGTCGATAGTCGCTTTGACAACCACTTGCTGTGCTTGTAATGCTCCTGTAAATAAGCAGCTCAAAGCAACCAGAAGAAATATTTTTTTCAAATTTAGGTATCTCATTATTAACTGCGTTTATGGAAAAGAGCAATCAATGATTTTACATAATCTTCGTTGGTGCTTATCGAAACAGAATCGACACGGCTTCTTTTAAAAGAATTATTCATGTCGGCCTGACGATTTTCCCACCAACTCTTATAGGAATTTCGTAGTTTACGGGAAGAAGTATCGATCCATCTTTCCTGTTGAGTCTCAGCATCTTTAATTTTCATCAATCCCACAGAAGGAATTTCCGTTTCGCGTCTGTCATACACCTGAATGGCTACCATATCATGTTTTTTGTTGGCTATAGTCAGAGCATGCTGATAATTTTTATCGTCGATATAATCGGAAATCATAAATGCAGTACAACGTTTTTTCAGTACATTGGTCAGATATTTCAATACCTGATTGATATCGGTCTGAGTCTCTGTCGGCTGGAAATTAATAAGCTCACGGATAATATACAGGATATGCTTTTTCCCTTTTTGAGGAGGAATAAATTTTTCAATTTTATCGGAAAAAAAGATAACACCGATTTTATCATTGTTCTGGATCGCTGAAAATGCCAGAGTAGCAGCAATTTCCGTGATCATATCCTTTTTCATTATTTCGCAAGTACCAAAGTCCCGGCTTCCGGAAACATCGATCAACAGCATGACCGTCAATTCCCGTTCTTCTTCAAAGACTTTGATGTATGGCCTTGTATATCGTGCAGTTACATTCCAGTCGATATCGCGGATATCATCCCCGAATTCATATTCCCGCACTTCCGAAAAAGCCATACCTCTTCCTTTGAAGGCCGAATGGTACTGCCCGGCAAAAATATTCCTGGACAACCCACGTGTCTTGATCTCGATTTGCCTTACCTTTTTTAAAAGTTCGCTTGTTTCCAAGATGAGTTAATAATTATGGAACTTCAACTTTATTCAATATTTCGCTGATAATCTCTTCCGAAGTCAGGTTGTTGGCCTCTGCTTCGTAGCTTAATCCGATACGGTGACGCATTACATCATGACATACGGCACGAATATCTTCAGGAATAACATAACCTCTGCGTTTGATGAATGCGTAAGCTCTTGCTGCAAGTGCAAGGTTGATTGATGCACGAGGAGAAGCTCCGAAAGAAATCATTTCTTTCAGGTTTGCCAAACCGTGCTCCTGAGGGAAACGGGTGGCAAATACAATGTCAACAATATATTTTTCTATTTTTTCATCCAGATAAACTTCGCGGACAATTTTACGCGCTTCAAGGATTTCATCTTTCTTCAAAACCGCTTTGACAGCCTGACTTGCTCCACTGATATTTTGACGGATGATCAATTTTTCTTCTTCTTTTTTAGGATAGTTGATGATCACTTTCAACATAAAACGGTCAACCTGAGCTTCTGGTAGTGGATAAGTACCTTCCTGTTCGATCGGGTT
>JAVBUX010000218.1:0-14372 GCA_031554915.1 Bacteroidales bacterium
AACAAAATTGATATCATCAAAAAGGGTAAAACCCCCAAATTCAACAGTTAGTCCTTCTACCGAATACATCTTATAATACGGCTTTCAACCAAGCTTGAGCCATTAATTGGGCGCCAGCAAGAGAAGGATGGACACCATCTTTTCCCCAATATTCTGCAGGTGCTTTTTTCAATGCTTCGTTGAAAACTTTTTGGAATGGAACAAAAATTAATTCAAAATCACGTGCAATTTGGTGCGCGGCATTACGATAACCTGAAAATTCAGACTCCCAGCTTGAATCCAAGGCAGTTCCTCCTGCAAGGATAAATGGTTCACAAAGGACAATCTTTACTCCAGGCAATTCTTTTTTCGTAGAAACGATCAAATCCCTCAAATCAGCATCATACTTGGCCAAGTCGCCTTCGTATTTGCCGTTTTTCTTATGCCAATAATCATTAACACCGATCAAAATGCTTAGAACCTCCGGTTTTAGATTCAGGCAATCCTTCACCCAACGTTCCTGTAACTGAAATACTTTATTTCCAGATATACCTCTATTATATATTTTCAAAGACTGCAAAGGATTAGTTGAAAGCAAATTAGCTGCAGTAAGCATTGCATATCCATTTCCAAGCATTGCCTGAGAATTTGCGTCATTTTCCACATCGCGTTTACGTCCCGCATCAGTAATGGAATCTCCCTGAAACAGGATTACCGTATCTTTTTTCAATCCGGCCAACGCATTTTCTGAACTTGTTCCAGGAATAGCAGCATTCACAATTTCCGGAAGTACTATTGCCCCAACTCCGGCAATAGCAGTTTTCTTGAAAAAATTTCGTCTGTTCATAATTTTAAAACAATTTCGATGGATATTCTCCCTGAGCAATTAAAGCATTTATTTTCTCAACTACAGAAGGACGATCTTCCGCATAAGTTACACCAAACCATTTGGAAGGTGTATCCAGTACTTTTACTTTAGCGACACCATTTACAATCAAATTATTGACTACCAAAGGAATAAAAAACTCCGACTTGATATTTCCCGCATTTTCTTTCAGGAAATCAACAAATTGGTCTTCCGAATACTTAAAATATTCCGGAGTAAATCCCCACATATTCATAGAAACCGGAACATTTTCTCCTCCAACAGGCACTAACTGCTCTTTTTCGCCTTTATATTTGATAACACCATCAGTATCACGAACAATATATGTTCTTTCTACCACCGATGTAAGATACTCATTTTCATCCTTCTCACAGACTCCACGGGCAACAGAGCCACTTTCGGACAAAGTATTCCCAATACGATAACCGATCATACAGTAATCATTTGTCTTACCTTCCAATCCGGATAGATAATCAGCCAAGACTTTGAAACTTTCGCGTCCGTAAAAATCGTCTGCATTGATCACTGCAAAAGGCTCTTTGATAACATCTTTCCCCATCAGGACTGCGTGGTTTGTACCCCATGGTTTTACCCTCTCCGGATCCAATTTAAATCCTTCAGGCAAGTAATCCAATTCCTGAAATACAATTTCTACAGGAATTACATTTTCATATTTTTTGATGATTTTATCTCTGAAATCAGCTTCAAAAGAATGGCGAATAACAAATACGACCTTTCCGAATCCCCCTCTCACGGCATCAAAGATAGAATAATCCATAATTGTTTCTCCGTTAGGTCCCAGGCCATCTAATTGTTTCAAACCGCCGTAACGGCTCCCCATACCAGCTGCAAGTACAAATAATGTTGGTTTCATATTGTTTGTTGTTTTATTAGACATTAAGCTTCAAAGATACATTTTTTTAGATAATCCTAAAAATTATCAATGTGAGTTTTTATCCGAACACAAAAAAAGGAGCCGAAGCTCCTTTCTTACTTTTAGATGTTATATCTTATTTTGCATATCTGCCTTCAATCACTTTCCAGTCGATAATGTTCCATAGAGCAGCAATATGATCTGCTCTCCTGTTTTGATAATCAAGATAATAGGAATGTTCCCATACATCAAAACCTAACAGAGGAGTGAAACCTTGGCGCAATGGATTACCAGCATTACTTTCTTTGACAATACTCAATTTTCCGGCACTATCTTTTACCAACCAGGCCCATCCTGAACCAAAGATTGATACAGAAGATGCACTAAATTCTTTTTTGAAGTTTTCAAAACTTCCAAACTGAGTATTGATAGCATCGGCTAAAGCTCCTGTTGGCGCGCCACCTCCCTTAGGTGAAAACGAAGTAAAATAAATATCATGATTCAAAACCTGAGCGCCGTTATTAAAGATAGCACCATCGGCTTTTTTTACTATATCTTCTAATGTCGCATTTTCAAACGGGGTTCCTGGAACCAGGTTATTGAGATTTGTCACATAAGCCAAAACATGTTTTCCGTAATGATATTCTACGGTTTGTTTACTGATTGTTGGCTCTAAAGCATCTGTTGCATAAGGCAATTTAGGCATTTCAAACTTCATGGCTGTACTATTTTGTGTAATTATTAATATTGTTACTATAATAAATAATATTCTTTTCATGATCGGAAGAATAAATCAATAAAATTCATTTTCTCTCGCTGTAATGTATTAAACAAATTATGCTCCGTTTTGTTCAGAAAATCATAAGTCTAATGACACTAACAAAGGTACAACCTTTATTTTCATCTGTCAATTTATAATAAATCGAGTTAATTGATATGGCAATAGATTACATTGATAAACTCTTCTTCTCCATCACAGATATATTACAACAACGAGTTTAGTAGTTCAACCAGATAACTGTTTTTAGGATCTGGGGCATTTTTATTTATCAACTTACCCTCTTTGTCATATATCATATAACGAGGGATTGATTTTATCTCCATATCTTTAATCCATTGCGCCTCAGGAGAAGCAATTAAGAAACTTGCGGCATTTCCTTCATTCAAATTATACTGACTCACGCCCTTTTTCCACGAATTTTGTTGATCATTGTATGCTAAATATAAAAACACCACAGGTTTGTCTTTATATTTTTCTCTCAAATCCTTCGCTGCAGGCATAGCTGCTCGGCAAGGACCACACCACGATGCCCAAACATCGATATAAACAACTTTACCTTTATAGAAATTCATTTGATTCGCAAAATCTACCTGCTTCATATTGATGTCATAAAGTTGCATTTCTTTGGAAACAATGGTGGATACTGGTGTAATCATTTCAATATACTGTTTCCAAATTGAATCATTGTTTACGAAATTTAGAAATTCTGCTGCCTTAGGAGTAAAAATAGCTGTATTATTCGCTGTCGAAATATCCTTTAAAACCTTAAACAACAAGTAAGATCTGCTTTTAAATGTCAACATTGTGTCACTTATTACGTCGTCAAACAAATCTATCGGATTGTAGTTTCTAAAGTCAATATCTCTATACATATAACTACTTAACATTGAGCGATATGTATTTGAACTAAATGCCGTATCATTTTGATAAAATAAATCTAAAGAAAATTTATTTTTTTTATCATTAGATGGACAACTCAAACCATCAATAAAACATTTAACATCTGTCTTCGCATAGTCGTAAACCTGTTTAGACAATAAATCTCCTCGAAAAAGAGAATCCAGATATTGGTCAATCATTTTATAATCTTCTGCTGTTTTTAAATGAAATTTCTTCTCTTTGTTTATGATCTTGTCCGGATATAACTTGCCAATTCTGAATTCTATTTCATTCTGCCAGATAAAATCATATTTTTTTTGATCTTTCCAGGTTGATATCACGAAGGGTTTATCTCCTTTGAAGTTAACAAATAAAGTATCTCCCGGATGTGCTAAATAACTATACATATCCTGACTGTTGGTTATTGACAGGTAGAGCGGGTTATTGTAACTGTTTGTGTAAAAAGTCAATGTATCAGGCGCTATTGCATCAGTACCTACTTCTCCCAACAATTCACGTGACGCTGTAAAACCATTGTATAGAACGACTGACGCAACTAAAGTGAGACTGGAATTAGGATCTTTTGCCGACTCTCTTAAATCAGCCCTCGATACAATAAGGGTTATGTTACCATTACTATTAACGGGATTATTACTAACAATTTCCGGATCTATGCTTTTAGTTTTACTGCATGCATAAGAAAGCATTAAAACAATAAAGAAAAGCATAGATACAGTTATAAATTGTGTTTTTTTCATTTTTTATCTGTTTTTTATGAATTAACACACTCACTATCAGACACAAAAATACAACAATTAATGATTATAGCAACTTTCCTCCAAGAAACAATGCTGCAACTGTAAAATAAATAATCAGCCCTGTAACATCCACCAGAGTAGCGACAAAAGGAGCAGATGCCGTTGCCGGGTCCAATCCGATTCTTTTCAGAAGAAAAGGAATCATCGATCCGGAAATAGTACCCCAGAGTACAATAAAGATCAAAGATACGGAGACACTTAATCCAATCCAGATCCAATATTCTCCATAATCATAAAATCCTGCCTTTTGCCATATTAATATCCGGATAAAACCTATTACCCCAAGAATCGTACCTAAAAGTAAACCGGAAAAAATTTCTTTTCGCATGACATACCACCAGTTTTTTAATTTCAATTCACCAAGAGCCAACGAACGAATAATGAGACTGGCAGCCTGTGATCCGGAGTTTCCTCCACTGGAAATAATTAATGGAACAAAAAGAGCCAACACGACAGCCTTTGTTATTTCCGCATCAAAATATCCCATAGCTGAAGCTGTTAGCATTTCACTTAAGAAAAGAACAATAAGCCACCCGGCACGTTTCTTGACCAGTTCAACTAATGAAGTTTTGGTATAGGAAAGATCCAAGCCCTCTGTTCCCCCGAATTTTTGAAAATCTTCAGTATTTTCCTTTTGTACCACATCCATAACATCATCGAAAGTAACAATTCCTAATAATGTTCCGTCGGTGTCTGTTACAGGCAAAGCGACTCGATCATGATCTTGAAATACCTTAACTGCGACTTCCTGATCATCGTATGCATTCAGGGATATAAAACGGCTATCAACCAGTTCGGCAATGGTTTGAAGAGGGGAAGCAAGGATAATCTCTTTGATCCTGATATCATCGATAAGTCTCCATTGATCATCAATAACATAGATAACATTCAAGGTTTCGGAATCTCGTCCAAACTTTCGGATATGTTCTAATGCCTGCTGAACAGTAAAATAGGGTCTTATTGCGACATATTCAGGGGTCATCAATCGTCCGATACTATCTTTAGGATAACCCAATAACCGAGTAGCTATTTCACGTTCCTCGACCGACAACATCTGGACTAAGCGTTGACTTACAGCACCTGGCAGCTCTTCAAAGAATGCGGTCCGATCATCTGGGGCCAAATCATTAAGTAAACCGACAAGTTTACCTACATTAAATGCCAATCCTTCAATAATATCTTCTTGCTCATCGTGAGAAAGATGCTTAAATATTTCTTTTGCCTGTTCTCCGGACAAAAGACGAAATAAAATAATTTGATCTGATTTTGATAAGCAACTAATGATTTCAGCTATTTGGATAGGTTCCAAGTTGCTTAGTTCTTGTTTTACGTTTTTCCAACTTCTGGAGTCAATAAGTTGTTGGAAATGAATCTTGATTTCATTCATACTGCAATCTCCTCACATTTTTTCTGTAAGGAAACTGCAAAGCCCCTTACAGAGAGTTTAATACTTCTGTTTTCCTTCTATAACTCGGATACGGGCCTTCGTCCATGATAATTGATTTAAATTAATTTTAATTATTTGTATAATAATTGAATAAACTTTGAAAATCGCACAAAAGTACACTTTTTTATGAAACAATCAAAAATGATATTGAATATTCAATAAATATTGTGCCGGACGTATTCTCGATAATGACTCCTTCGAATAATAATCATCGACAGAGTAATCTCTTATAAATCTATTATTGAAGATGTTATATGCTGACATACTAATTTCGAGATCGTATTTTCTCAATGAATAACTCAGACGGGAACCTGCAAATACGTATATTTTTTTTTCTTTTCCCAAGGAATATTCATCAAAACTGACTTTCATATTTATATTTTAACCGACCTTAACCGTAAGATCTTGAAAAAAGGAATATTTAGATGCTTGCCCCAAAGTCAATCCATCTGTTTTGAAAGTATTAAACCTATACAATGCCCCTAGCGTATAATTAACCGGAAAATCAAAAATAGATTTCAACGACAGGCGGGAAGAAACAGATAAATTTTTATTATTGCGTACTTCTGAATTTATCGCATTCCAATATTCCATCATTGTAAGACTACTCTCAATATTAATCCCGTGTCTCACCGGATCGAAGTATTTTTTCCAATTCAACAGATAAAGCTGAGTATTATTATCATAACCCAATATTTCTGAAGAATAGCTTATCGTTGAAATGATGTTGAGCTTATTTGCAAATACATTTCGGCTCTTTATATTCATATAACTAAAAAGCAAAAAATCCTGACCGTATGGGGAGAGATAGAAATAAGTTCCTCCGAATGTAAATGCATCCTTCATTCCATATCGATCTGCACCCAAATCCACACTCCGATAATCCGTAAAAACCTCTTTCAGATAATTATCAATGCAAAGGTTATCTTTCGAATAAGAGCCGGAGACTGTAAAACGATGCTTTCCTAACGATATCGAATAGGAGAATCTGGGAAGTAAATCAAATCGCTCCTGATCATACGGACTCAAACCCAATCCATCCAATGACTGCTTGGTATATCCGATTTTAGAGGTAAATGAAATAGTGGAAATCGATTTAACGTATGAGAGATCCAAATTGAACGACGTAGATAAAAAATCCACCTCTATATTATTTTGGTTCTTTTTTTCTTCCTGATAGAGCGTATTGGAAAATAAATCCTGATTATTGAATCTAAAATCCGCCATAAGCGCATAGTAGAACGATTTGTTTTTCCTCTTGTAGTATTTTAGCAGAGCATTGTATTCCCTTGTACTGGCTCCTGATCTCTGTCCGATTTCCCGAAAGAAATCAGAATTTCTCAAATAATCAAACTGTTGATTGTTTCTATTACAAAGCAATGAAGTATTAAATGTTAAAGCATTGCTATCTTTCAAGGCCACTGTAATATTCACATTATTATTAAAAAAATAATTTTTTTCATTCACACCGAACTTATACGCTTGCGGAGTACGCATATCGTTCGTAACATCAGCCATATCCAAATCATAGACTCCATCATAATCCAAATGAACATTATCCTTAATCTTGTAATTTAACTTCATTTTTGTAAAGAAAGTTTTCGGCACCTGACTAAGAGAAGATGATGTCACAATAGATAAAGAATCATCGTAGTAAAATATTTTTTCCTGATCGAAAGACGAAATTTTATCTTTATTAAACAGTAGATTTACCATCAACTGCAACTTATCGTCCGGTTTATAATTAAAATTCAGGGAATTGAATTCTTTCTTGTTTTCTGTTTTGTTTACTGAATATTCATTATACTGGCCATGGTCGTAACTGACGACTCTCGAATCTGCATAAGAACCAAATTCCGAATTGAGCATATTAACATTTTCATTTGAAGAAAAAGAAGGTCTAAAATCAGAATTACTCAGGTCGGTTATATTATACAGTTTCAGTTTTTTGCCCATGGTAAATAAGTCGGCTTTAGCCAGATACCTATTCTTATATCCGCCTCCAAGAAGAGCATTCCCAAATATTGAACTGATACTTACCTCATCATCAAATGTCAGGTTAAGAATGATTTTATCGGAATATTCGGCATTTTTCAACAGTTTATTTTCATGATAATGCTCGATTGCCTGTACTTTTTTTATGATTTTTTGGGGAACATTCTGACTGGCCAATTTATATTTTTCATCGAAAAGATCAGTATCGTCTAATAATATTTTTTCAATTTCTTTTCCCTTAAAAAGGATGCGACCATCCTCCTCAACCTTGATTCCGGGCATTTTTTTCAAAACATCTTCAATGCTCCTATCAAATTCATCAGAGAATGATGCCACAGTATATTCCGTCGTGTCATTCTTTACTCTAATGGGCTGCTTAGCAACTACAACAACTTCTCCAAGAGAAATTGGATTATCTTGTAGAATAACATTCAGGTTCGAAAGGTCTTTTCCCTGAAGATGTACTTTTTTCTCAGAATAACCTAAACTTTTGAATAATATTGAAGCATTTTCAATGTGAGTATTGGTCGATATTTTGTAAGATCCGTCATCATTTGAAAAAGTATAAGCAACGATTTTCTCATTTTCTCCAACAAGCAAAACATTGACATAAACCAAATTTTCATTTTTGTCATTGCATACCCGTCCTCTTATTTCTATTTGCTGAGATAAAACAGGAAGAGTGTATATGCAAAAAATGAAGCAAGCTGTTATTATTCGGCAAAATGACATCGCTATTCCAATAAACTTTTATCTGGCATAAAAATATCAATGGAAGCATCAGCTTCGAGCTCTCGGTTTGAATTTGAAAATTTTACAGCACGTGTTATTTGTCCGATACCTTTTTTCAGCACTATCTTAAATTCCTCCGGAGTGATCGTCCTTTTGACGACGGGCTCTACCAAGTCGATATGTTCTGAAGAAAAAGACAGTAAGTTAAATGCGATCACTCCATCGAGGGAATAAGCATCAACAATCAATCCCGGCAATCCCCAGAGTTTCCAGGGGCCACAAGTAACCGGAATATCTGGAGAAAACCATGCAACAAAATCCCTCCCACAGAGGTGTCCTTTAGCCATCGTACAATTGTAATTGCCTATTTTTTTAGTGCTGTCATTCAAAATTTCCCACGAAGGCGTTTGTAGCTCATCTTTTATAACACATTTACCCAATGGCGTAATTTCAACGTCCATGTAAAAATCCTTTTTTAACGAACGAAAATTGAAAAGCTCACCAATAAGGCGCATCAAAGTACTATCATCTTCTTGAGCCACTTTCTCATTTTTAAATTCACTCGAAACATATTTCCACTCTTGGGAATTAAAGATAAGCGTTCCTGAACAGTCCGTCATTTTTCCTTCATTATTAACTGTTTGGTGATACTTTGCCAACATATTTTGAGAACTCA
Organism: Bacteroidales bacterium; assembly: GCA_031554915.1. Taxonomy (GTDB): domain Bacteria; phylum Bacteroidota; class Bacteroidia; order Bacteroidales; family Azobacteroidaceae; genus BNXB01. The sequence goes on from JAVBUX010000218.1 coordinate 9,068, forward strand.
TTCCAAATACATTCAGGACAATAAAAAACAACATAAATACAAATGATTTCATAATAATAAAGATTAGTTATCTCATGATTAAAACAAAATTACCAATTTATTCTCCTTACACGTAATGTTAAGTGGTCTCATTATACAACATTTATTTAGTTAAATTAAAACGTACAACTCTAGGGGAATAATAGATATATACAATAATACAACCTCTCAAAATCATCATCCATGATTGGATATTTCTCCATTATTTTGGCCAATTCGTAAATACAGTGCAAAGGAAAAAAATATTTTTTTAAGAATATGTTAATGCAATGTTATCTTTATGTTAATACGCAATTAACATAGATCAAAATTACTTACATTCAACTACAAATCAGCAATTTACACAAAATTATCAATTGAAATAAAAATGCATTTATTAAATATTTAAGCACTCTAAATACAAAAAAGAAATCAACAAAATGAGTTGTTATCTTTAAAAATATCCTGATTTTATAACAGTCCCGTTTTCAAGAACATAGACTCTATCAGAGTATTTAGCTAACTGAACTCGATGAGTAACTAATATTATCGCTAAATCCTTGTTACTTTGTTTCAATACATTCATAACAAATTGTTCCGTTTTACTATCCATTGCAGCAGTTGGCTCATCTAGCAATAATAACGAAGGGTTTCTGTACAATGCTCTTGCAAGAGAAATGAGTTGTTGTTGTCCTCCGGAGATATTTACTCCGTCTTCGCCCAATAGAGTATATAATCCTTGAGGTAATTTGTCGAAAAATTTATCAAATCCATAATCATTGCAAAATTTCAAAACGGATTCTTTCTCATTTTCAAAATTACCCAAACAAATATTTTCGCCTACACATCCGTTGAATATCTTTACATGCTGATTTACGACACCAATATGATTACGCCATGCGGGGATAGAATATTCAGAAAAAGGTTTCCCATTATACAAAATTTCTCCTTCTTCCGGGAAATAATGTTTTTGCAATATCTGAATTAATGTGCTTTTGCCAGACCCTACCTCTCCGAAAAGAGTAATCATTTCTCCTTTTTTAACTTCAATGGATATATTATCGAAAAGCTTTTTTCGTCCAACAAAACGAAAAGACAAGCGATTGATTTGTAAATGTATATCTTCGTTTATATTTTTTTCTAACTCGCTGGATGTATTTTCAGGTTCAAACTCTGGTTTTGCTTTCTGAAATTCGTAAAAACGATCAAATGCAACACCTGCCTCCTGTAGCCGGATGTTCACAATAGAAAGATTAGCTGTCGAAGATATGATTATCCCTCCAACAGTAATAATTGCCATTAATTCGCCTAGCATTAATTGGCCATTCAAAACCCAGGTCACACCTAAGGTAATGAGTGAGACCATTGTAATGGAACTGATAACCTGTGCGATGAAACCATACTGGGCTCCAAGTATTCCAAGTTTATATGTGTAATCCTGAAATACACCATAGAAGTTTTTTACAATTTGTTTAAATATTTCTTGTTTGTTCGTTACCTTAATCTCATTAACTCCCTGAATCAAATCAATAAATAATCCTTCGGTAGTAGCATAAGAAACCATTACATTTCGCTGAGAGTCAACAATCTTATTATTGTACAAAACAACTAACACAATAAAGAATGGAATACAACAGGAAGCTATCAACGCCATTTCCCATGAATAAAAAAATAAATAACCGATTGAAAATAATAAGATAAGACTATCAACCAATACATTTCCTACAATAAATGATAATGTTTGTTGTATGCGTCGGGAATCATTCATTCGTGCAATGATTTCTCCAGTCTTTGTTGAGTCAAAAAAGAATTTTGGCAAATAGAGTATTTTGGAGTAAAAGTTTCCAATCAAACGATTGTTGAAGTCCCTCGATTGACGTACTATAAAGATATTTCTGAGATAATCAAGCGCATTTCTGAAGATTAACAGTATGAAAAACATCATGATCCCTAAAATAATCTTTTCGTAGTTTTTTGATGGAATAAGTTCATCAATCAATTTTTGAGAAAAAATAGCTGTAACCAAACCTAATAGTGCAATTAAAATTCCTAAAACGAATGCAACGATTAGTACCGGGTAATCATTTTTGATAATACTTCTGAGCCATAAAAATTTATCTTTTTTTTCAACAGTTTCTTTGACAAAGTTTTCGTTTGGTTCTAATTTAAGCAAAGTTTTTGAGTTCCAGATGGAATTTAATTCATTATCCGACATTCTAAGGATTCCCCAACCCGGATCACCAATAATAAATTTTTCATCTTCAAATCCAAAACATACAACATAGTGTTCTATGTTGCGATTCTTAAGAGTGTGGAGAATAACCGGTGTGTTGATTGTTTTTAGTGATTCGATATCTGCCCCATATCCGTTTGCAGTAAAATGCAGTTTCGTTGCAGCCTGATATAATCCGAGCAGGCTCGTTCCCATTAATGTTGTTCCGCTGATATTGCGCAGATCTTCTTGTTTGGTATTACCGCCGTGGTATTTGATAATCATAGCCAGGCAAGCTAGCCCACAGGCAAAATCTCCATGTTGTTTGACAAAAGATTTTTTGTATTTTTTGTGAAGTTTCATTAGCTTTTTTAGATCTAAATAAATTGTTATAGGAAAGGATATTTATAGCATAACGACATGAAACTATTATTTCAAGGAATATACTATTTCATTATATGTCAAATAATTGACAATATTTTTAATATAATCAAGTATCCATTATTATTCCGATAGATATTTAATTAAGGTTTCAATTTTTACAGGGCCATCAAAACGTTTGATTAATTCACCTTTTTTATTGTAAATGAGGGAAGAAGGAGGCCCTTTTATTTCCATTATTTTCATGAGATCAGCTTTGTTGTCGATAAGAAAAAACATATTCGGAGACGGATCAAAATTAATATCATTTAAAAAATGAATAATGGTATCGGCAGGGAGTGTGGAAAAAAATATGATCTGAGAGTTATGAAAATCATTTTTGTTTAATTTGATTTGATCAAACTCCGACCGGCATGTTCCACACTCGGGATCAAAAAATAGAAATAGAACAGACATATTTCTTTTTAATGAATCCTGAGTAAATATGTCCCCATGTATGTCGGACAAACTGAAAACAGGAACGGATTGACGTACAATTCCCCTTTGTTTAGTTATTTGAATTGTTTTATATAAAAAAGCAAAAGATATAAAAAACACACAAATAATTAATATCAGTATGATAATATTTTTGGATTTCATTACTACATGTTTAGATATAAAAACGTAAGAGCTACGACATAAAGATAATTTCCTATTCCATAAGTCACTAGTACAAAAACACTTGATTTTAGATATGAAGTATTAAAACTCGAATGAATAAATACAATCAATAAGAAAACATATATTAATTCGAATATATTGATGGAGTTAAATGCAAAGACTAACCATGTCGGAATATTATCTTTCCCAACGATCCTTAAAAGTGAAAAATAATTTGTACTTAAATCTTCTATCTTTTCATAATTTCCAGAGAAAGCATAATAATAAAAATTACAAATAATACTGAGACAAAAAATAATATCTGCTTTTAATGAAATATTGAACAATTTTTTAAAACTCCAATGAGATTCTTGAAAAAGGTCTCCCAGGAAGAGACAAAATGATGAATACAATATTCGAATAATTATTACTATCGGAATGACACAATACCCGATATAATTCCATGAATTACGGATATTCAGTATCTTCTGAATTTGTTCTGATGTATATTGTTCACCTAAACTTGAATAATAAAGGTCATCCGTAAGCAAAAAATAATTCATTGCAAACGTAAATAATATACACATTCCACATAAAACAAAATAATAATTCCAATTATTGATTTTAAGTAGCCGGTCAATCATTTAGATTCAGTAATTTCTTAATTTTCGATAGACGACTATTATAGCTCAAAAATTCTAATAATTGAAACAACATTATAGGGACAAGGACAATGATAAAATATTTTCCCCCGGAAGAGAAGAATTGAGAGTCAAGAATACAGTATAATACGAAGAACAAAATATATATCAAATAACCTATTATACCTATTTTAAAAATTAATTTCAGACTTTTTCCATTTAACAACCCAAATTGTTTAACCATATCCTCATTTTTAACAACAATATCGTTTTCAATATAGAGTTTCAGAAAATACCCTCTAGCCAGCTTAATGATAATTTGATCTCCATTATCCTCAAAGGAATAATTATTTGTTCTTAAACTAGTAATTATAGTTGTTTTATTCATAATTCATTCAGTATTTGTATTAAAGGGATTATTCTAAATTTGACAATTGTATGTAAAAATTAAAATAATCCCTATTTTAGACTTAGTTAAAAACAATTATAATAAAGTGCGCCAACAGTTACTCCAGCTGCAAATCCCCAAAAACCCAAAACAGCTGAGATCGTTGCAACTCCTCCTCCAATCAGACAAGTTTGATTACGTGTCAACCCAGCTGAAATAATCTCCATTTGTTCAAAATTTAATTCTTTCATAATGATACTTTTTTAAGAATTCCAACAATCATATATTAATTTACCACTATAGGCAATCAGAGGATTAAAATGGATTCCATGTAAAAGAAGTGGAAATGCGAAGAAGCAGGATACTCCTCCTTGAATATCTTCCATCTGTCCAAAATTCAATTTTTTCATACTATTTTATTTGAATAAATTTCCTACTCATAAAGCTTTTCGGAATCTGCTCTTTTTTTCACACAACCAATTTACAGTCTGCAAATTAGACATGCCAAACCTGCCTGCAATATCTGTCAGGGATTTTGGACGTTAAAAATTATATTTTCGTGACTTCCTTTCATTAGATTAAAGTGATATCTGTATTAATTTACTATTCTTGTTTTTCTTATTCTTGAAACATATTCACAACAATCGTTTATCATGCTTAACAAAATTTGAATTCAATTATTGAAATATTCTAATCAAAAATATATGTATAGTTTCATTTTTACTTTACAAATATAGCATATTAAAATTAAATATTTAAGCATTATCAGATAAAAATAAAAACAAATTATTTTAAACTGTTAATATACAGTGAAATAAAAATTAAATTTTAAATTTATCAATTAGAAAGTAACGAATTTTATCGGATCAAATGGGAAATTGGGATAACTTGATTGCTTCGAGTTAGAAAAGTTTACCCAAGATTCGTTTCGGATAGATGTTTATTTAGGGGAAAAGAAAATTATGCCTCAAGAATCCGGTCATTTGATTTCAGCGTAAAAAGTTGAGGGGGGGGGGGGATTATAAC
>JAVBUX010000261.1:0-4688 GCA_031554915.1 Bacteroidales bacterium
CCAGGACAAAAACCGATATCGACTGTGAAAACAACTGCTTAAAATTAGAATGTATCAATGGAGAAGTAATGATCCCCAACAACCCGTCTTTCCTTCGGGGAAAAACACCCAAACGATACCAATCAAAATCAAAGCTCCATTCAATCCCCATTATAATCCATAACAAAAGAATAAATAATACAGGGAAAAATGCAGCATAAACAATTCGCTTTGTCTCAAATTGCATAACTTATTTGCTTTTTCATGCTAATATATAAAAAAAATGAACTCCAAAATACATTTTTATGTCAATTTATAAATAAATATTCTAAAAATAATTAAAAAATATTTGCAAAATTAAAAAAATAGTAGTAACTTTCGTTTTTGAAATATACAGCCACAAACTTACGATTTATAATTTGAAATTATGGGTTACCTGAAATTTGATAAAACACTGATGATCAATCTCGAAGAATCGCTAAAAAGAGAAGTTCTTCGTACTAACCGTGGCGGGGCCTACCATTGCACAACTGTTGTAGATTGCAATACTCGAAAGTACCACGGTCTTCTGGTAATGCCTGTTTCCAACCTGGATGACGATAACCATGTAATTCTTTCTTCACTCGACGAGACGGTAATACAGCATGATGCCGAATTCAACATGGGCTTACATCAATATCAGGGAAACCATTTCAGCCCGAACGGACATAAATACATCCGACAATTCGACACTACAGATATGCCAAGTACATTATATCGAGTAGGAGGAGTCATCCTTTCCAAGGAAAAAGTTTTTTCTGCATACGAAAACCGGATTTTGATCAAATATACTCTTGAAGATGCCCATTCCCCCACCATATTACGGTTCAAACCTCTTCTGGCTTTCAGAAATGTAAATAATCTGACAATGCAAAATGACCGTGTTAATCGGAATTACACTGAAATTGAAAATGGCATAAAAACCTGTATGTATGAGGGATATCCGGATTTACACATGCAGTTTAGCAAAGAATGTCGATTTGTATTTCAACCGGATTGGTACCACGGAATAGAATATATAAAAGAATTGGAAAGAGGATTCCCATTCCAGGAAGATCTATACGTTCCCGGATATTTCGAACTTCCAATTGAAAAAGGAGAATCTGTCTATTTCTCAGCAGGAGACTCTTTTGCCGATCCTAAAACATTGAAAGAAGTTTTTGACACGGAAGTATTATCCAGAACTTCCAGGAGCAGTTTTTTTAATTGTCTTAAAAATTCTGCTCAGCAATTCTATTTTCGTCCAAAAGAAAATGATGCTTATCTGTTAGCCGGATATCCATGGTTTAAGGTGAGGGCCCGAGACTTGTTCATTTCTCTCCCGGGATGTACTTTATCTATCGATGACCCGGTACGTTTTGAAAAAATTATGACTACCGCGATTCCTCCTTTACAAAAATTTATGAAAGACGGATCATTGGACAAAGTCATTCAGGAAATTGATCTGCCCGATGTCTTACTATGGGTCATTTGGGCTATTCAACAATATGGAAAGCACCAAGGCATGGAAAAATGCCTCGAAAATTACGGAAATTTTATATCTGAAATAATAGACTTTATCTGTAGCAATAAACATTCGAATTTGAAGCTGGAAAGCAATGGCCTGTTAAGCTCCGAAGGAAAAGATACAGCGATTACTTGGATGAATTCTACTTCAAACGGCAAACCAATTGTACCCCGAACGGGTTATATAGTTGAGTTCAATGCACTATGGTATAATTCTCTGAAATTTGCAGCCGAACTGAAAAAGTTACAAAATAACATGGCCGAAGCTGATGTTTTAGAGGATTCAGCAGTCAACACAGGAAAAACTTTTGTTGATACATTCGTTAATGGTTATGGCTACCTGTTCGATTACATCGATGGTGGTTACATTGATTGGAGTGTGCGTCCCAATATGTTGATGGCTGTCGCCCTGGATTATTCTCCATTAGACAGAGGACAGAAAAGGACGGTATTGAACATCATCACGAAGGAATTACTTACTCCAAAAGGCATTCGTTCTTTGAGTCCAAAAAGTGAAGGATACCGGCCATATTATGTAGGATCCCAACAGGAACGGGATCTTGCTTATCATCAGGGAACCGTTTGGCCATGGCTATTGGGATTTTATCTTGAGGCCTACCTGAGGATATATCACTTAAGTGGGATTTCTTTTGCCGAACGCATGTTGATTGGTATAGAAGAAGAAATGAGCACACATTGTATCGGCTCTCTGTCGGAATTATTTGATGGAAATCCGCCGTTCCAAAGCCGGGGAGCAATCTCCTTCGCAATGAATGTGTCGAATATATTGAGAGTATTGAAATTATTGGAATCGTATAATCTTTAGAATAAGATGAAAGCATTAATGTTTGGTTGGGAATTTCCCCCTCATATACTAGGAGGACTTGGAACAGCAAGTTTCGGTCTCACCAGAGGTATGGCTACACAATCCGATATGGAAATTACGTTTGTCATGCCAAAACCCTGGGGAGACGAAGATAAGAGCTTCCTTCGTCTTATCGGTGCCGGTAACACCCCTGTCGTGTGGAAAGATGTAAATTATGATTATGTTAGCCAACGAATAGGGAAATACATGGATCCTCAGGAATATTTCCACCTCAGAAACCATCTATATGCAGATTTTAGTTATCTAAATACCAACAATTTAGGCTGTATCGAGTTTTCAGGCCGCTATCCGGATAACTTATTGGAAGAAATCAACAATTACTCCATCGTTGCCGGCGTGATTGCCCGTTCATACGATTTCGATGTGATTCATTCTCACGACTGGTTAACTTACCCGGCCGGAATTCATGCCAAATATGCGACAGGCAAGCCTTTGGTTGTACATGTACATGCTACGGACTTTGACAGAAGCAGGGGAAAAGTCAATCCTCAAGTGTATGGTATTGAAAAAGACGGTATGGATCATGCCGATCATATTATTACAGTAAGTAACCTAACTCGTAATACAGTTATTGAAAAATACCAGCAGGATCCGAAGAAAGTAACGACAGTTCACAATGCAGTAGAACCTTTAAGTCCCGAAATTGAGGCTATAACTTCACGTAAAGGGACAAAAGACAAGGTAGTTACATTTCTGGGACGTATTACGATGCAGAAAGGCCCGGAGTATTTTGTGGAAGCAGCGGCTCGTGTATTACAAAAATCTAAAAATGTACGTTTTGTCATGGCCGGAAACGGAGATATGATGAACCAAATGATCAGATTGGCGGCTCAAAGAGGCATCTCTGATCATTTTCATTTTACCGGATTTATGAAAGGACAACAGGTTTATGAAGTCCTAAAATCCAGCGACGTTTATGTAATGCCCTCCGTATCGGAACCTTTTGGAATTTCACCTCTGGAAGCCATGCAATGTGGTGTTCCAACAATTATTTCCAAACAATCAGGTTGTGCTGAGATCTTAAATAATGCCATAAAAACCGATTATTGGGATATAGAGGCGATGGCCGATGCGATGTATTCCATTATTACTTATCCTTCAATGGCCGAATATCTGAAAGAAGAAGGAAAAAGGGAAGTCGATGAAATCAAATGGGAATATGCAGGATGGAAAGTTCGGGACATTTACAATAGCGTTGTATAAAGTTTGCAAACAATTAAATAACATATATTATGAAAACAATTTGTTTTTATTTTCAGATTCACCAGCCATTCAGATTGAAAAGATACCGCTTCTTTGATATAGGTAGCGACCATTACTACTATGATGATTTTTCAAATGAAGATATCATTCGACGCATTTCGGATAAATCATTCCTCAGAGCAAATGCCATGCTATTGGAGATGATCAAGGAATATAAAGGAAAATTCAAAGTTGCATTTTCAATTTCAGGGATTGCCCTCGAACAGCTGGAAATATATGTACCTGAAGCTATTGATGGGTTCAAAGAACTGGCCAAAACGGGGCACGTAGAGTTCCTGGCAGAAACATACGCCCATTCTTTGTCATCATTGACCGATCCTGAAGAATTCAAGATGCAGGTTAAAAAACATTCCGACAAAATAGAACTTTTATTCGGTCAAAAACCAAGAGTCTTGCGTAATACTGAATTAATTTATTCTGATGATATCGGCGAACTGGCTGCTCAAATGGGCTATAAAGCAATGCTAACCGAAGGAGCAAAACACGTTCTGGGATGGAAAAGTCCGAATTACCTGTATTCTTCAGCAGTCAACCCAAAACTGACTCTGTTATTGCGTAATTCAAAGTTCAGCGATGATGTTTCTTTCCGCTTCTCCAACTACGATTGGAGCGAATACCCTCTGGTTGCAGATAAATTTATTAACTGGGTTAATACCCTATCCGATCAGGAACAATTAGTGAATATTTTCATGAACTATGAAGTTTTAGGAAATTTACAACCCGGAGAAACCGGAATTTTTGAATTTTTCAAAGCGCTTCCGAAATATGCACTGGACAAAAATATCGGATTTTCAACTCCATCAGAAATTATCAACAAATTAAAACCCGTTGCATCTGTAGCTGTTCCATATCCATGCTCGTGGGCAGGAGAAGAAAAAGACCTCAGTCCTTGGCAGGGAAATATTCTTCAAAAAGAAGCCCTTCAAAAGCTTTATGAAATAGGAGAACGTGTACGCTTGTGTGAAGACCGTCGAATCCTTCAAGACTGGATGTCACTCCAAATCAGCGACCACTT
>JAVBUX010000207.1:0-3259 GCA_031554915.1 Bacteroidales bacterium
TTTAGTTTGCCGGTAACTTTCAGATATTTGAAATGATTAATTGCCTGAATCAAATAACCATTGTAATCATTCCCTTTCTGACTGATCGATTTGGATATCCGACCTGTTACCATAAACAGGTATTGGTATAGAACATTAGAAAGTCCTCCTCCGACAGCCACCAAAATTGCAAACTTCCAGTCAGCAACGAATGCTAATACTACGTATGTAGAAAGTAGTACAAATGATTGTAAGGTAAAGAAAAAGCTGGTCATGGCAGAAAATAATTTACCCGATTCTCCTACCATCACATTCTGAATCCGACCGGCATCCACTTTCAAAAATCCGGGATAACTTAGGGTTTCCAAATTATCCAACAATCCATTCCTTACTTTCGTTAAGAAAATGAAACGAATATATGTAAAATATTTTCTTTGAAAAAACTTGAATATTCCTTTAATTAGAAAAAGAATCACAATAAATATCAAGACTGTTTCCAAATTCATAGAAAAACCCAAATTCGAAATAAAATCGGTCAAAAACTTCAAATTACCCAAAGAATCTCCTGTCATGGAAGCACTTCCTGATACACTACTCAACAAAGGAACAAATAAAGCCAATGCAAAGCTGTCTAATAACCCGACCCCAATACTGACAAAGACGAACAGATAAAGATGACTTCCTATCACCTTTTGAAAAAATGAAAAATATTTCCAAAAATAATTATTAAACATCAATTAACTGCGTTGATTCTTCTAATTCTCAATTTTCAATTCCTCCCAATACCATTTTACAGCTTCTTTCAAGCCTTGCCGTATATTGTATTGAGGAGTATAGCCTAATAATCTCGTTGCTTTTTCAATACTGGCCAATGAATGTGGTATATCTCCTGCCCGGTTTGGCCCGTGTTGAATTTCTATTTTTGCAATCTCCGGATCAAAAACAGCCAGATGCTCCTGCAAATAACCAACCAATTGATTCAATGTGGTACGTTCCCCGTAAGCTACATTGTAAACCGTATCTACTGCCTCGGGATTATTAGTTGTTAATGCTAATAAATTAGCGTCTACAACATTATCTATATATGTGAAATCACGGGAATGTTCCCCGTCTCCATTTATAATCGGGGATTCATGATTTATCAGTTGGATAATAAATTTGGGAATAACAGCGGCGTACGCACCGTTAGGATCCTGACGACGACCAAAAACATTAAAATACCTGAGTCCTATACATTCCAATCCATAAGTTCTGGAAAAAATATCGGCATATAATTCGTTTACGTATTTTGTAATAGCATAAGGAGAGAGTGGTTTCCCTATAGCATCTTCAACTTTAGGTAGCGAGACGGAATCTCCATAAGTAGAGGAACTGGCAGCATAAATAAAGCGCTTAACCCCTGCATCCCGGGCCGCAACCAACATATTTAAGAATCCGGAAATGTTGACTGCATTGGTTGTGACAGGATCATTTATTGAACGAGGCACTGACCCCAAAGCTGCTTCATGAAATACACAATCAATATCTTTACAAGCTTTGTCACAATCATCTGAATTTCGAATATCCCCTTCAATCAACTTAAAGCGAGGATGATCGATAAATGACTGGATATTCTGCGGTTTTCCGGTTGAAAAATTATCCAGGCATACAACTTCATAACATTTTTCTAACAACGCCTCGCATAGGTTGGAGCCGATAAATCCGGCTCCTCCGGTTACCAATACTTTCATCTTGTGTGTTATGGGCTAGATATACCAAAGGTTCGTCACTCCCATTGAGGAATGACCAACTCCTTTGGTTTTAGCAATTTAATTTTATATAACGCAATAATTAAGCCTAAATTCTTTTTATCACCTGATCCATTGCAACACTGACAATCAAGCCTAATTGTTCTAAATATAGCAACAGATGTGTCCTTCCTATTCGTTTTATTTTTCCTGAAATATCTTTCAGAGGACCACATGCAATCAACACTTTATCAGAAACAGAATACATTAACTCATGCGCTTTAGCTTGTTCCAAGAAAGAACGAATTGCTTCAATTTCTTTTTCTTTCACAATAGCAGGCAGGCCATCATAATATACTATCTTGGAAATTCCCTGAATATGTAACAATGAACGTAAAACGATGTCATGTGTCCTTACAAAAACATAAGATGAGAAAAGTGGAACCTCTATGAGTTTAACCCTGTCTGACCACCTTCGTGGAGACAGGTGAAGTGGCAAAAATGTTTCGATCCCCATTTGCTTCAACCGTTGTTCTACTTGTTTTTCTGAACGGGATGTTGTATAAAGTACATACCAGTTCTCAACTTTCTTCATAATAATAATTGTGTTTATAATCGCCATAGCCATACTTATCTGATTTGGACATGGCGTTCAGAACACAAGTCAAATTTTTCAACCTATGATTTTTATATAGTCCCTGAATATCTTTTAATATATTTTTATTCGTGTAATTCTCTCTTGCCACATAAATACAGGCTGAAGCAAATTGATTGAGACGGAAAGCATCAGCGACTAAACTTACAGGAGCCGTATCCAATATAATGTAATCATATCTTCCCTTCAACTCTTCAAATAACTGCTCTAAACGAGATGAATCCAGTAACTCGGCCGGATTGGGAGGAAAAATCTTTGTCGGAATAATATCCAAATTTTTATGCAAGTTACCGGAAGAATCGATAATTTCATCAACCACTACATCTGGATCTGAAAGATAGATTGGCAGGCCTTTATCAATATTAATTCCTAGAATCTTGTCCATTTGTGAACGACGCATATCCGTATCAATCAGCAATGCTTTTTTCCCGGAAGTAGCTAAACTTAAAGCCAAATTTCTGGAAAAAAAACTCTTGCCTTCTCCACTGACTGTCGAAGTAACAAGAATAACCTTATCTTTCTGGTGGCCTCCTGAGATAAAATTGAGATTGGAACTGATAATTCTGAACTTTTCGGCAATACCCGAACGAAGTTTTAGTACCGGAGTCGGATTGTTCCCTTTTAATCTCGGGACTTCACCTAAATATGGAGCTTTAACCATGCTTGTCAGTTGTTTTTTACTACGAAGCTTGTTGTCCATTAAATCCCTAATATATATAATCGATATCGGTATGATAAATCCGGCCAATAGAGCCATTAGATAAATTTGCTTACTATTCGGACTTATCGGAGTCGATGAAAAACTGGCCCTATCCAGTACTTTTGCGTTTGGAGTTGCTAATACCATCGACAATCCGGTTTCTTCCCGTTTTTGCAACAAATATATAAAAAGAGCTTC
>JAVBUX010000072.1:0-4173 GCA_031554915.1 Bacteroidales bacterium
GAATTAGAAGGCAGTAATAATATTATTTTGATAACAACTGAACGCTACAATGAGTATCCAATGATCATCAAAGGATATGGAGCCGGAGCTACGGTGACAGCTGCCGGAGTTTTTGCGGATATCATCAGTATTGCCAATATCAGATAAATAGATTATCCATGCCTCTTTTGTGGTGCCGTATTCTTTTGTAAATGCGCCTAATAGTTCCGTATAGTTTAAAACCATTATGCTTTCTTATACCTCTAATTGCAAAAATCTCTTTTATATTTGCAATTAGTTATGTATGCACATGACTAATATGAAAAAACGACCATGAAAAACTATCATGAAGTCTCTTCTTGAATATCTTCAGTCACTATTAGTAGAATTCAAGGATATTGAATTAGCTAATGTTTTTAGATTCAAATCTTTTGAATTCGGAGAAGACTTTGGACCTCATCGTCATAAACGGCTTGAAATAAACTTCATTCAGAAAGGTGCTTGTACCATGCATTTTGGAGGTGAAAGAGTTACCTTCAAGGAGAATGAGATGATGATTATCTTTCCTTTGGTTGAACATAGGTTTATACCTCATCAAGAAGGTGTTTCCCTGATGCAACTTGAATTTATGCCAGACCTTTTTTACCTTATCGCAGAGGAAGAAGGACATAATCTGTCTTTTTATAAAGAAATATTTTCGAAGACCGGTGACCGGAAATACATGAAAATTATCAATAATGTAAGATTGATAAGAGCCGTTCAACGTATTATTGATGAATTGATCGATGAAAAAGAAGCATATAACCTGTTAGTTCTGATTTATTATACAGAACTACTGATACTGGTATCCCGGCAAATGCTGTGTCCGTTGCTGTCGCACAAAAGCAAACCATTATTCCAGGCTTTGGAGATAATACAATCCTCATTCACACAGGGTATTTCTTTGGCCGGTATTGCTGAGGAATGTGGTGTTAGCGAACGTTATTTGCGAAAATTATTCTCATCCAGGCTTCATGTTTCATATACCGAGTATGTAAATGAGCTCCGTATTAATAAAGCAAAAGAGCTTTTGCATAATACAAAACAATCGGTGAAAGAAGTCGCATACGTATGTGGGTTTAATTCGGTTGAATATTTTGGTCGTGTTTTTAAGCAATATACAGGAACCTCTCCGGGTAATTATCAATGATTTAAAAGCTCAATTATATACGAGCATATACAATAATATACAATAATGTACATCAAAGCAAATGAACATGCGAGTTCCATATGACCTTTAAAAATAAATTATGTTCATATGAAAAACTATATTTTGTTAATCGTTACTTATATTTTTATGCTTTCCGGTTGCAAGGATGTTGACTTGAAGCTGGTGTTCTCATCTAATGATTTGCAATTTAGTGAATTAGCCTCAACTTGGGATGAGGGGATGCCATTGGGAAATGGGATTATTGGCAGTCTTATCTGGCAAAAAGACAGTGTTTTGCGATTTTCGTTGGATCATGTTGGGCTATGGGATCTTCGGCCAATGGTCAATCGGGATTCTCTATCTGTAAAAAATTTTAATTGGGTACAGGAGCAAGTATTAAAAAAAGATTATGATCCGGTTCAGCAGATGTATGATGAACCATACGATACATCCGCTTTTCCGACAAAGATACCGGGAGGAGCCTTGGAATTTAATATTTCGAATTTGGGTAAAGTTGATTCCGTACGTTTATTCCTGAATAATGCTGTTTGTGAAGTGATGTGGTCGGGAGGTTCAAAATTACAAACATTTGTTCATGCAACTGAAAATACCGGCTGGTTCAGATTTGAGAATATACCTGCGGATTTTAAGCCGACATTAGTGCCTCCGGTTTATCAGGAGAAATCGGATGGAGTAACAAGTCCTGTGACCGGACAAGATCTTAGCCGGTTGGGATACCCTCAGGGAACTGTCACGGAAAAAGAGAATGTAATTGTTTATCATCAACCGGGAAGTAACGGATTTTATTATGAGATAGCAGTTGCTTATCATCATTCAGGGAAAAATGTAGAAGGCGTCTGGACTATTTGCCCAAAATCAGAAAATGAAAAACAATCTGAAGATATAGCTTCCTTGGTTCAAAAAAAGTTACAGGAGCAATTTGTCAATTCATTCAATTTACATGATCGTTGGTGGAAAAATTACTGGGATCAATCGTCGATAGAAATTCCGGATACGGTGTTAGCCAAACAATATTATAATGAAATGTATAAATTTGGTTCAGTGGCTCGTAGTTATTCACCTCCTATTTCATTGCAAGCTGTTTGGACTGCGGATAATGGAAAACTTCCTCCCTGGAAAGGTGATTATCATCATGATTTGAATACTCAACTCAGTTATTGGCCTTGTTATACAGGAAATCATCTTACTGAAGGCTTGGGTTATTTGAACTATTTGTGGAAAACAATGCCTGCAAACAAGAAATATACGAAAGATTATTTTGGAGTTTCAGGTTTGGCCGTTCCTGGTGTCGCAACTCTGAAAGGAGAGCCTATGGCCGGTTGGATCCAGTATTCTTTTGGACAGACTGTCTCTGCCTGGCTTTCCCATCATTTTTATTTGCAATGGAAATATTCGCAGGATAAGGAATTTTTACAAAACAGAGCTTATCCTTATATGAAAGAAGTTGCTGTATTTCTTGATGAAATCTCTGTCAGAGATACTGATTCGAAGAGAAAATTAGTCATCAGTTCCAGCCCTGAAATATATGACAACAGTATAAATGCATGGTTTCCAACTACAACTAATTATGATTTGGGATTGATTCGTTTTGTTTATACATCTGCTGTTGAAATGGCTTCCGAACTGGGTCTGAAAGAAGACGCCGATCGATGGGAAACGATATTATCCCAGTGGCCCGATGTCGATCTTGACGAACAGGGGGCTTTAACATTTGCCAAAGGTTTTCCGTATAAGGATTCTCATCGCCATTTTTCTCACTTGTTGGCATTCCATCCATTAGGATTGATCGTTTGGAGCAATGGAACCCGGGATCAGAATATAATTAAAGCGACTATAGAAAAGTTAGATAATTATGGACCGGATTATTGGTGTGGTTATTCATATAGTTGGCTCGGAAATTTGAAAGCGCGTGCCATGGATGGAGAAGGAGCGGCTAAAGCATTAAAGATATTCGCAGAACATTTTTGTTTGAAAAATACTTTTCATGCGAATGGAGACCAAACTAAGGAAGGGTATTCAAAATTTACTTACCGCCCGTTTACATTAGAAGGTAATATGGCGTTTGCATCCGGTATTCAGGAAATGTTAATTCAAAGTCATACCGGAATAATCCGGTTGTTTCCGGCCATACCCGCGGATTGGAAAACCGTTTCTTTCTCTAAATTAAGAGTTATGGGCGCTTTCTTGGTATCAGCAAAAAAATCAGAAGGAATGGTTGTTGAAATTATTGTCGAATCAGAAAAAGGAGGTGTTTTGAAATTGCAAAAACCGGGAAATGATCAGTATAAAACCATGAATAATAAAATATTGCATGAAGAAGATGGAATTTGGATTGTAGAAATGCAACCCGGAGAAATATTACATATACAACAGGTTCTAAAATAATAAAGTATTCATTTAAAAAGATTAGATTTATGAAAAAACCGAAAAACCGGAAAGTAAAAAATCTTTATTTAAGAAAGATTCAGAGATTTGTTTTACAGTCTCTTTTGCTTTGCATGTGTGGAATCCCAAGCTTGTACGCAAGATCAGTGCCGGCTTTGGAAAATAATGCCGTTCAGCAGCAAACTAAGAAATTGCTGACTGGAACTGTTGTGGATCAACAAGGAAATGTTATCCCTGGTGTGAGTGTTGCAGTAGTAGGTACTTCAAATGGTACGATTACCAAGGATGATGGTACTTTTGAATTTTCAACCAATATAGGTCAGACAATTACAATCAGTTGTATCGGATATGTTACTGAGACTTATGTTGTGGATAACAAAGACAATGTTACAATTATACTTAAAGAAGATGTTCAATTGATTGATGAGGTGGTTGTTGTAGGATATGCTACTCAGAAACGGGTAAATTTGTCCGGAGCAGTCAATACCGTCAGTACAAAAGAAATTACAGCCCGTCCTGTGACTTCTTTGACCAATGCCCTTCAGGGAGCGGTTCCAGGGATGACTGTTATTAATCGTCCGGGAGATGTAGGCAGTGAT
>JAVBUX010000231.1:0-2520 GCA_031554915.1 Bacteroidales bacterium
GGGATTATATGCATGGATTGACGTAATATCCACTTCATTTCCTGGAGTTTTTTTTATTGGGCCTGATGCTAAATTGGAAATTAAATATGATAAGGAAAGTGTTAAAAATTTTGACACAGGAAAGAAAGGAAATTGGGTTTGCTATACCGAAGGAGAGTTGCGTTATTCAGAACCCGGAATACCAGAAAACAATCCTGACATGATGCACTATAATAGGCCATCATGGACAAAAGTTAGTAATTTTCTAGAAAGAGCTAAAGCTGCAGGAATCCCTATTTATGAACACTAAACAAATATTTTATGAAAAAAATAGTAGTATTGATAACAATATTCGTATTTTTTATCTCATGTAATTTGAAAAGAGAAAATCAAACAGTTGTTACATCTGAAAATTTGACAATAGACAGAGATCCAACAATGCAAATTATAGACTCCATAGGGAGAGATGTTGATAAAGACATTGTTGGTTTTAAGAATGACATTCTTAACTTTGTTGAAAAAAAGAGGACTATATTAAGAGATTCTTCTCTTTTAGCAAAAGCTTTATCAGGAGATGTTGATGCCTACTACAGAATCAGCTTTGATATGGCTCCAGCAACAGTAAATGATTCTAATTTTTATAAATATAGTTATTATATGGCACAAAAATATGGTCACAAATCTGCATACTCTGATGTCTTTCTGGATTGTGGGGCTAAAAGTGCCAAGTATTATAAGGATAACAATTATGAAGAAAATAATGATTGGCCTTTAGATTATATCGGAGATAATCAAAAAAAACTAGCCTTGTCATGTTTAATCTGTTCTTATAAAGAGGATAGTCCTTGGGCCGCAAAAATTTTCGCCTATTACTTTAGGAATGGTTATTATTTTCCTAAAAATATAGAAATTGCAAATAAACTGGATTCAATATATAAAAAGGCATTTCCTCCATTCGACGGAGAATGATGGTTTTATATAAGGAAAAAACTATAATTCAACTTAAATTTGGAGCAATAAAACACCCATTTTAAGGTGTAATAAATAACCTTTCGCACCAGCTGTCTTTATTTATTGAAGACAGCTGGTATTCTTATTTAGAATTAATTCAAATAATTATCAGATAAGGAATAATCTTATCGGATGTAATCAATAGTATGGTTATGTTTATAAATACGACAAACGCAACCGTTGTATCGAGAAGAAACTGCCGGGAGCTTCCCCTATTTATTATGTCTATGACAAAGCAGATCGGTTGATTCTTTCTCAGGATGGGGCACAAAGGACTGATAATAGCAATATATGGACCTTTAACTGGTATGATGAGCTGGGACGGCTGGTCGTAACAGGAGTTAAAATATTGAATCCGACTTCCCATTCCAGTTTGATTGCTATCTATGAAAACTCGCTGGTCACTGTAAGTAGGAACGGGGATATTTGTGGTTATACCAACTCTTCCTCCATGCCGGTTAATGCGTGGGAGGTATTACGGGCTAATTATTACAACAATTATGATTGGACTACAGACGCTTTCTTGAAAAAAAGTTTGGAGGTAGCGCCTATCAATTCGGATACTCCTTACAGCTCCCCTACCGGTTTATTGACCGGTACATTCCACAGGGTCATGGGTGGTTATGCACAGCAGTTGTGGGAAAGCCATTATTATGATTTCAAAGGAAATGTAGTCGAGAGTCATTCTAAAAATATGCTTTCTGGATATGATCATGAATTTTGTCAATATCGCTTTTCTAATGAGTTAAAGAATAGGTATGTGGAACATTGTAATTCTTCTAATCAAAGACTACTTCTTGAAGAATATGCCTATGAACATGACCACGCTGGAAGAATGAAGAAAAAATGGTATTCTCTTAATGGTGCAGCGCCAACAGTTATGGCATCTTACCGATACAACAGTCTGGGGCAATTGTCGAAGAAATATACAGCTGGAGTCGAAAATACTGAGTACAATTACAATATCCGGGGGTGGATGACAGGAATCAACGGACTAAAATTCTCGGAAACCTTGTCATATACCAACCAATATGGAGGGAATATTGCTTCGATTAACTGGAATGACAATATCAATGGCACTCAAGGATACTCTTTCAGTTATGATAACCTGGGAAGGATGAAACAAGCCACTTACAACGGGGCGTCAAATCGAAACTACAGCGAATCATTTACGTACGACCGAAATGGAAATCCATTGACTACAAGCCGTTATGGTCGCGTTTCTGATGGCGCAGGCAACTTCTCCTTCGGACAAATCGATGCTTTGATGTATTACTATAATGGCAATCAGTTGACCTATATTGCCGAAAGTCTGGCCAATCAATACGAGTCGGATCTGATGGAAGTCAAGAGGCGACTGGGCAGTAATGAACACTATACTTACAACGCAAATGGCAATTTAACAAAAGATTTTAATAAAAATATTAGTTCAATTCAATATAATTACTTAAATTTGCCTAATACACTGACATTTGAAGATGGAAAATCTATCTCATACGTCTATGATGTTTCAGGAGTGAAACATGAGGT
>JAVBUX010000162.1:0-10594 GCA_031554915.1 Bacteroidales bacterium
CGACCGTTATTTTCAAATTGTGAAGTGTTTCAGGGATGAAGATTTGCGGGCTGACCGGCAACCGGAATTTACCCAGATTGACTGTGAAATGTCGTTTGTAGAACAGGAAGATATACTGAATACATTCGAAGGATTGACAAAACATCTGTTTAAAACAATCAAAGGAATAGATATACCTGATTTTCCAAGAATATCATACGATGAAGCAATGAGGCTTTACGGTTCCGATAAACCGGATACCCGTTTCGATATGAAATTTGTGGAAATCAAGGATTTGACAACAGGAAAAGATTTTGTAGTATTCGATAGTGCAGAATATGTTGCTGCTATCTGTGCAGAAGATTGTGCATCTTACACACGTAAACAACTCGATGAACTGACAGATTTCGTTAAACGTCCTCAAATCGGAGCAAAAGGCCTGGTGTATGTACGTTATGAAGCAGATGGTTCATTGAAGTCGTCTGTGGATAAATTCTATTCTCAGGATGATCTGAAAGCATGGGCTAACCGTTGTAATGCAAAACCCGGTGACTTGATTTTGGTTCTTTGCGGAACAACTGAAAAAACTCAAAAACAACTTTGTGAACTTCGTTTGGAAATGGGCTCCAGATTAGGTTTGAGAGATAAAAGTAAATTCAACTGTCTTTGGGTGGTTGACTTTCCGCTTTTGGAATTTGATGAAGAATTGAATCGTTATTTTGCTAAACACCATCCGTTTACAAGTCCTAAACCAGAAGATATTGTATTGTTAGACTCTAATCCTGGTGCCGTACGTGCAAATGCTTACGATATGGTAATCAATGGTGTGGAAATTGGTGGAGGTTCAATCCGTATCCATAACAGCGAATTACAAAAGAAAATGTTCAGTATTCTCGGATTTACTGAAGAAAAGGCACAGGCTCAGTTTGGGTTCCTAATGAATGCATTCAAATTCGGAGCACCTCCTCATGGTGGTATTGCTTTCGGTTTGGATCGTTTTGTCTCTATTTTTGCCGGTTTGGATTCAATCCGCGATTGTATTGCATTCCCTAAAAACAATTCAGGAAGAGATGTTATGATTGATGCTCCGGCTTGTTTGGAACAAGAACAATTAGATGAATTGAGTCTGAAAGTTGTATTGAAGGAAAAATAATCTAATCGATTCCGATTAATTAAAAAAAATTAGCCCCGTCATTCGAATTCGAGATGACGGGGCTAAATATTTTAATACAGTTGTTATAGGAATGAACTATCTGACAATCCTGTGTTTATAGCGATTTTACTAATCGTTGCTTTCATTTCCATTCCCATTGCCTTTTGCACAAACGTATGAGGGAAAAGGACACCGTTCACCGGTTTATAATCTGAATATTCCGTAACTTGTTGCATTTCACCCTGAGGTGTCTCCATTGTTACAGATTTTTGCACTAATAATCCACTGTTAACGTCAAAATAACAACTGATCACTTTCGACGGAGCGTACTCAACATCAACCAGATATGCTTCTGATTTTTTTACTTTCTTAATGCCTTTAACCGTCATTTTATAACCATTCTTTGCATAATGCATTTCAGGGCATACATAAGCAGCCATTTTTGCTGCTAAGAGTTCATTACCATCGGTAAACTCTTTGCTTCCACCCATACCTGATGTGATTAACTTAAATCCATTAAAAACGATTTTTTGAACAGACATACCTCCGGTTGAAAGATCCAGAACTGTCATTCCCGGTTTTTTGAACATCTGAAGCATATCGATTTTTTGTCCCATCATAAACATTTCTGCATTTATGGTATAGTCATTGATCTTTTCAATTTCAGCAGCGCCACCCATCGCTTTTACATAATTGTTGATGATTTGCTCTGCTGTAACCTCAACCTTGTCATTTTTAGCGTCTTCCACTACTGGGTTGGCATTTACATCATAAAACTGAACTGTTTTGTTTGCAGCAAATTGTTTTAATCCTTCTGCATGAGATTTATCACCTGTTACAACAATATAAGCGTTGCTTGGTTTAAGATATTTTTTTGCAGCTGCCTGAACATCAGCAGGTGTAACCGCATAAAGACGTTTCAGATAGTTTCTGTAATAATCTTTCGGTAAGTTATATTTATCGATATTGAGGGCAAAACTGGCCAAAGTTGAAGGATTTTCCAACATCCGTCCAAAATTTCCGGCAAGATAACTTTTTGCTCCGTTCAATTCTTTTTCTGAAATCATAGTTTCAGTCATCTTTCTCATTTCATAATCAATCTGATATATAGCGCTGTCAGTAGCCGCACCTTTTACCTGCCCGGCGCCTCCTCGTCCTGCAGACAAATAGAAACGGGAAACTAACTCGCTACTATTCAGATAGCTATATACTCCATAAGTATAACTGTGTGTTTCTCTCAAATTTTGAAAAAGACGGCTACCCATTCCTTGTCCGAATACATGCATCAATACTTCAACAATATTTTCATCAGGAGAACCCACTTTCAATTGAATAGGATATGTAATATCGATTGCTGATTGTACAGAACCCGGTTTTTCAATCATTGAAACGGTCGTTTCTTTCGGAGTTTGAGGAATAGTATATTTGGCAATAGGAACATTCTTTTTCGCCCAGTTTCCGAAATATTTTTCAGCATTGGCTTTAGCCTCATTCTCTGAAATATCTCCAATGATAACCAAACGGGCTACATTAGGGGCAAAATAAGTATTATAATACTTTTCCAGATCAGCAACCTTAATATTATCATAACTGGCTTCTGTATCCAGTTCTCCATCAGGAAATCCTTTTCCGTAAGCCAAAGCCGAAGCCAGACGATTATTCATGCTACTGATATCATCTCCGATAGAGGACAATGCTGTTTTTTGTTTTTTTACATTTAAATCCAGTTCACTTTGATTGAAAACTGGCTCCAAGAGAATTTCCGAGAAAATAGTAAGCATCTTATCTTCATATTTTTTCAAACAGCTAGCATATCCTCCGCCACTATAAGATGAAATTCTGGCTCCAATAAGGTCTATACTTTTGTTAAGTTCTTCTTTTGTCTGTTTTTTTGTTGCAGTTCCGATAACAGAAGTAAAAATACTGGACAACCCTGCTTTATTACCTTCCAATTCCGGTTTAATATCCAGAGACAATGAATAGCGAACTACAGGCACTGTATTGTCTTCAACTACAAACACTTTCAATCCATTAGGCAAAGTGAAAATTTTCGCATCTTTAATCTGTATTTCTTTGGCTGGTGCTGCTGACGGACGAATACTACGATCGACCTCTTGTGCATTCAGTACTATTGCACAAAGCAGAAAGATGAATATATTTAGAATCTTTTTCATATTTGTCAATTTATTCTGTTTACTTACTTATTTCTTTTCTGATTCAGGAAGATAGTACAAAACCACACGATTATTTTTTGCAAAATATTTTTTCGCAACATTCATCAGATCCTCGCGTGTAATACCACTATAAAAGTCCAGTTCCCGATTAATTCTTCCGGCATCTTTATAATAGGTATAGTTATTTGCCAAATATTCGGAAACCTTTCTTATACTATTTAAATCGGAAGCAATACCATATTCTTTAGCCGCCATAGCCATTTGGAACTCATCTTCACTAACCAGTTCATTTTGAACTTTTTCAATCTCAGTATTAAGCGCTTCTTCGAGTTTCTCCGGAGTCACTCCACCATTAACAATTCCAATTACGTATGTCAATCCTGGATCTTCTTGTATATAAGGATATACCATTGCCTGTAATGCAATTCCCTTATCTGTAATATTCGTTTTTACACGGGAACTGACTCCTCCTGATAAAATCTGGGAAAGAATTTCAAGAGCATAAGCGTCTTTTGTTCCCATAGCAGGTGCGTGATAACCCATAAATACACCTGGCAACTGGATTTTATCATAAACGATATCCCTGATTTCCTTTGTTTGAGCAGGTTCAAGATCTTTTTTCGGACGATTGAACGGTTTTGTTCCTTTAGGAATTCCAGCAAAATATTTATTAACCCAATCTTTTGTTTGTTTTTCATCAAAATCTCCGGAAATAACCATTACTGCATTATTTGGGACATAATATGTTTTGTAAAAGTTGTAAATATCTTCATTGGTAGCCTTACGGATATGTTCCGGGTATCCTAAAACAGACCACCTGTATGGATGAACAGTATATGCTTTCTCACCCAACTTCTCTGTCGCAAGACCATAAGGCTGACTTTCCATTGTTTGTTTACGTTCTTCAATAACTACACCTTTTTGAGTAGCAATACCTATTGAATCGATCTTTGCATGCAACATACGCTCTGATTCCATCCATAAAGCCAATTCGAGTTGGTTAGAAGGCATCAATTCAAAATAATAAGTACGATCCGGAGAAGTGTTGGCATTCAATGCGCCACCATTTTCTTCTACAATTTTCATATACTCTCCGCGACCAATATTTTTAGAACCTTCAAACATCAAATGTTCAAAAAAGTGCGCAAAACCGGTTTTGTCAGGAGTTTCATTTTTGGTTCCTACGTGATACATAATAGAAACAACCACATTAGGTGTAGATGCGTCTTTATGCAAAATCACATGTAATCCATTGCTCAGATCATATTCGGAAAATTCGATATTTACCTTCTGATCCTCTTTTTTTTCTTTAGCGCTGACCGTAAAACTGCACCAGACAGCGATAGCTAACAGTACGACTAATTTTCTCATGTTTATTCTAATTATTGTTTTCAAAAATTATGGAACAAAAGTAATTCTTTATTTTTAATATATTCATATTTAAGTGTTGATATATTATAGATATCCTTTGGGTAAATATTTTATAATCTAATAAAGAAATTGTAACTTTGCATCGTTTTTTTAGGCAAAAAGTTATTAGTTATGGCAGAGATTAAATGTATTGGTATTCTGACTTCAGGAGGTGATGCTCCCGGAATGAATGCTGCAATTCGTGCGGTGACCCGCAGTGCAATATATAATGGTTTTGAAGTAAAAGGAATCTACAGAGGATATCGTGGACTTATCACGGGTGAGATTATTCAATTCAAGACCAACAACGTCAGTAATATCATCCAGCAAGGCGGAACGATTCTCAAAACTGCTCGTTGCCAGGAATTTATCACTCCGGAGGGGCGTAAAACTGCTTATGAAACTCTTCAAAAAGAAGGTATTGATGCTTTGGTAGTCATCGGTGGAGATGGTTCACTCACCGGAGCTCGTATCTTTGCCCAGGAATATGATCTACCAATTGTGGGACTTCCGGGAACTATTGATAATGACTTATTCGGTACAGATACAACCATTGGTTATGACACGGCACTAAATACCATCATGGAAGCTGTCGATAAGATTCGGGATACCGCTTCCTCACACGAACGTTTGTTTTTCATTGAAGTAATGGGACGTGATGCAGGATTTCTAGCTTTAAATGGCGCTATTGCTGCTGGTGCAGAGGCTGCAATCATCCCTGAAATTTCTACAGAAGTGGATCAATTAGAGGAATTGATTCACAATGGGTTTCGTAAAACCAAAAATAGTTCAATTGTACTTGTAGCAGAAAGTGAACTGACAGGAGGTGCCATGGGAATGGCCGAACGTGTCAAGAAAGAATATCCTCAATACGATGTACGGGTTACTATACTCGGCCACATTCAAAGAGGTGGCTCTCCTACTGCATCCGACAGAATATTGGCGAGCCGTATGGGCGCCGCAGCTATCGATGCGTTATTGGATGACCAACGCAACGTAATGATTGGAATACAAAATGACCAGATTGTATATATTCCTTTTGCAAAAGCAATTAAGAAAAACAAACCGATCAATAAAGATTTATTGAATACACTGAAGATATTGTCTATTTAAGAGATCCATTAACATGATCATTCCGGCATTGACGGATGACAAGATATTTTCTTCACGGTTGCCTGAGAACTGAAATTTCCGGGTAGCCGTTTTTTCTTTGTAGGCAACGGCAACCCATACTGTTCCAACCGGTTTATCCGGAGTTCCTCCATCTGGACCGGCAATTCCGGAAGTTGCTATGGCACAATCAGTTTTAAGAACTCGTTGAGCCCCGTAAACCATTTGTATGACAACCGGCTCACTTACAGCTCCATATTTATCTAAATCTGATTGAGAAACTCCTAATATCGAATTTTTAACTTCGTTTGAATATGAAACAATTCCACCTTTAAAGTAAGCTGAACTACCAGGAATTGAGGTGATTAAGCTGGCCATTTTTCCTCCGGTACAGCTTTCTGCCGTACCAACAGTCAATCCTTTTTCAATGAGTTTTCGAGCAAGTTGGTATTCCGGCTTCATATTTATAACCAAAATTATATTAGTTTATATTTTCTCGGCTACAGCTCTTGCTAATGCAATGCATCCATCGATAGTAGCTTCTGTCGGAGCTTGTTTCATTTCCACAGGTTCAGCTACCACTTCAAATCCTGAAGTTTCGGCAAATGCTGCCAGACGCTTCACGGCAGCTCCTGCCCAAGTATATGAACCAAAATATGCGAACACGCGGTTTTTCATATCTCGTCCCTGGATCTTAGAAACTAAAGCTTCCACCTGTGGGAACAATTCATTATTGTATGTCGGAGAGCCAATGATCAAAGCTTTATATTTGAAGATATCACGGATAACATACGATAAATCACGTTTAGAAACATTGTGCAGAATAATGTCTTTTACCCCTAAAGCTGCCAATTCTGCAGCAATAGCCTCTGCCATCAATTCAGTGTGTCCATACATACTTCCATAAGCAATAACAACACCTTTATCTCCTTCATAGCGACTCAATTTATCGTACAAAGCCACTACTTTCTGAATATTTTCTTTTACCGTCCAAATCGGTCCATGAGTGGAACAAATAACATTCAGCTTCAGATCTCCTAGCTTAGCCAGGGCTTTCTGTACTGGATTACCGAATTTACCTACAATATTAGAGTAATAACGAATCATTTCATCCCAATATTTATCCGGATTCAACTGAGTATCCACCACCCCGCCATCAAGAGTCCCGAATGTACCGAAAGCATCTCCTGAAAAGAGAATTCCATTGGTTGTTTCGTAAGTCATCATGGTTTCCGGCCAGTGTACCATCGGAGTCAGATAAAATTTCAAATTGTGCGCTCCAATGGAAAGTTCATCACCATCTTTAATTGCAGTCACCCCGTTTTCAATACTATAATATCCTTTTACCATATCCAGGGTGCGTGCATTCCCAATAATCTGAACTTCAGGGTATTGCTTTCTCAATAAGCTCAAAGATCCAGAGTGATCGGGTTCCATGTGATTAATAACCAGATAATCCAATTTCTTTCCATCCAACGCTTTTTCCAATCGTTGCAGGAATGCATCCGAATAACATATATCAACAGTGTCAAAAAGTACACATTTTTCGTCTTTTAGCAAATATGAATTATATGAAACGCCTTTAGGAAGTGGCCAATGGCCTTCGAACAATTCTTTCGTCCGGTCATTTACCCCTACGTAAAAGAGGTCCTTTTTTATTTCAATTGGTTTTAACATGATGTTGTTTTTGTGGAGTAACTCCTTTATTTTTAATCGCTTTATATACAAACCATATTCCTGCAATAACAAACGGAATACTCAATAATTGCCCCATATTCAGGCCGATACTATTTACAAGATTTAATTCAAATTCTTTTTGCACTTCTTTGAAGTATTCGATAAAAAAACGGGAAAGAAAAATACCTATCAGGAATACTCCAAAAATCAAACCCTGATATTTTTGAGCATCTTTTTTCCAATATAACCACATACAAATACAGGCAGTGAGGATATAACAAAATGCTTCATAAATCTGAGTCGGATGGCAGGGTAATCCATTGATCGGAGCTGCAAGCCATTCTCTGGAACGAAGAAATCGGAAGCCCCAGGAGACAGTGGTTGGATGTCCGAAGACCTCTGAATTCATCAGATTTCCCAAACGAATACATGCAGCAGTAAAACCAACAGGGACGACTAAACGGTCCAAGGTCCAGAGCATATTCTTTTTTGTTACAAATTTAGAAAATAACCAAATGGCAATGAGAATGCCGATGGTACCTCCATGGCTTGCTAAACCTCCATCCCGGATTTTTAATATTTCAATTGGATTAGCCAAATAATGTTCAGGTTCATAAAAAAGACAATGTCCTAACCTGGCGCCAATTGTAGTTGCTACGATAACATAAAAGAATAGTTTATCGAACCAGTCCTCATTGAGTTTTTCATGCTTCCATATTTTATATACAATGAAGCTACCCAACGCAAAACCCACGGCAAAAAGAATACCATACCATCTGACCTCTCCCAGGAAAGGGAGGGAGAATGCCGACGGATCGACGTCCCAGGTAATGAACGATAACATATTAGACTAATTTTTTAATTAAATCTTCTTTATCTCCATAAAGCATATCGATCATCGGTAATTCGATCATGGTATATGCTCCCGGTTGTTGTTTGAAACTCGCACGTGCCACAGAAACCATCACCTGAGCGGTAAGAGCAGGATTATTGATACGCATATTGAAATCCAATAATTGATTTTGTGTTTTTCCGGAGACACCTTTGCGAACTAAATTTACGCCATGCCCCATATCGATCAGGTCATCAACACAGTCAACCTGCATCACATGTGTTTCATCATGAGCAAAGTAATCATCAGCTTTGATTGCTGCAGAAACTTTTTTGAAATCGTATCCGTCTTTTACCTCGATGTAAACCATCCTGCGATGAACTCCTGTACCTGTCGGAATAGTCACAGAAAGAGCAGCTTTTACACCATCTATGGCTTTTACAGCAACCGTATGTCCCATACTCATTCCTGGTCCGAAGTTAGTATATGTGATTCCTTTGGGAACCATTGCAAGCATCAATGCACGTACAACAGAATCGCTTCCCGGATCCCATCCTGCAGAAATAACAGCTACCGAATTTGAAACTTTTGCCACTTTATCCAGTTCCCGACGTAAATTCACGATTCCACCATGAATATCATAACTGTCAACAGTATTTATTCCCAGAGCAAGAATCTTTTTTGCATGCTCTTCCACACTACGAGTTGGAGTACATAACACTGCAACATCCACATCTTGTAGTTTTGAGATATCATCAACTACATTGACATGTGCAATTTCAGCTGGTTTCTCAGTCGGATTACGTCTGACAATTCCTACTAACTCAAAATCAGGAGCTGCTTCTATTGCCTCCATAACATACTTGCCAATATTTCCATATCCAACAATGACGGCTTTTATCTTTTTCACCTTGATTAATGTTTTGAAATTATTAAGATGCAAAGTTAGTTTTTTATTGGAGAAAATAAAAAAGGAAGCATCAACAAATAGTAGTCAAATATATTTCTTGACAAAAATGGAGCTGCTATGCAGAAAAAATAGGCAATTTGAATAAGTGTAAAAAATATACAGTCAATTTGTGTGCCACTTTTTATCGAATAAAGTTAATTTGTGTTAATTAATTGAAATTAACGACAAAAAACATATATAGATAATTAAAATCCTCATACATTTGTGCAAATTATGTATAAAATTCATAAATATACTTCATAAATATACAAATACACAAACCAAGACCTACTTCTCACATTAGACCCAATAATAAACAATAGACAAAGAAAAACCAATTCAATATATTGCCACTATCTCATGGTGGTTTGAGTCTTTATATCATTTTAGTATTAATTAAAAATTAAATGGGGATGAAAAAGCGATTACATTTGATTCGGTCTATGATTTTGTCGTTTGCCATGGTATGCTGCATATCATCGTGGGCACAAATGAGCGAAGGAGGAACTCCTTCCAGTTTTGGCTTGCCTACATTAAGGCAATCAACTCAGTCGTATCAAGCTGCTATTAATTTCAATGTTAATGAATTAAAAGCAGAAGACACTAAAAATGAAGCGGGTGGAGCTCCAATTCGTACAGCAATTATTATTCCATCTGATTTAAGTATTGAGAAAGACGGCGAATGGACTGATCTGGCTGATGGTCAACGCATTTGGCGATTAGAAATCAGCGCTCCTGATGCGATAGCATTATTACTTTATTATGATGAATTTTATATTCCTAAAGGAGGAAAACTATTCATATACAATGAGAAAAAGAATCATATTCTTGGAGCGTACACTGAAAAAACCAACATAAGAGGTGGTAAATTTGCCACAGAATTTGTTGCTGGTGATAAATTAACACTGGAATATGTAACTCCAATGCCGGAATATACATATCTTGATAAAAATGGCGTTGTAAAGCCTGGCAGTCTTGGGGATGCTCCTCGCATCAAAATATCGGGCATTGCTTATGGATATAATCATCTTGAAGTTTACCATATAAAAAATACCGATCTTCCAAGCCCGGAGTTAAGAGTTGGAGAATCAGAATCCTGTATGATTAATATCAATTGTGAAGAAGGAAATAACTGGCAAGTTCAAAAAAGAGGAGTCGCAAAAAGCGTAACACCTATTGGTGATGAAGTTTACTTTTGTTCCGGAACAATCCTGAATAATACAGCACAAGACCTGGATCCATATTTTTTGACAGCCAGCCACTGTTTTTACGATAATGACCTGGCTATAAAATGCAGTAATTTATCTCAG
>JAVBUX010000149.1:0-8321 GCA_031554915.1 Bacteroidales bacterium
TTGCCCACAGCCTTATCATAATACTTTAGTTTGCGAGTTGTTTCATTTATAATAACCGTTTTTTTATACTTTTCTCCTCCTTCAAAATAATTATCGACTGTAGCATCTTCAGGTATTTCTCCTTCAATGATTTTCATTCCGAATACTTTCGGATAATCGGTATCGGCAAAAATACATCCGAATTTCTGCTTCTTGTCATCGGTTTTACCTTCCCATCGGTCAAAATCCATGTACCAGGAAAGATTTACCGGAGATGAACTGGCGATAGATACGGCTTGTACATTCGCGTTATTCAATATTTCTTTTTTGAAAGTTTCCACATCGTACCAAAGCCCTGTCGATACAGTAATGACATTTTTACGGTCGTAACCTAAATCTTTGTTATGTATGTATTGTACCTGATTGTGAACAACCGTAGCACACAACATGATAAAGATAGACAATGCAAATTGGACGACCACTATGATTTTCCTGAAAACTTGTTTGGATCCGGTTGAGGTCCCACCTTTTAGAACATCAGTCGTTTTTACTGAAGTCAGATAAAACGCAGCATACGCTCCTGCCGAAACACTGATAAATATACACATCAAAAGAGCAATAATCAGGGTGCCAAAATTGAAACCCAGGCTTAGTTTTGCTCCCAGCATATTGCCGAAAGCCGGTAATGTAATGACAGCCAATATAATACCTAAAATCATAGCCAGGATGGATAAAACAAACGATTCACTTAAAAAACAGTGTATCAGTTGGACTTGTGTGGATCCGGATATTTTTCGCACTCCTACTTCCCGTGCCCGGTTACCCGAACGAGCTGTGGACAAGTTGATGTAGTTAAGTGTAGCAATAGACAGTATCAGAACCGCCAGAATGGAGAAAATGATGACATATTGCATCTCTCCTTTCCCTTTTTCGATGGTAAAATGATCGGCAAATTCGGTGTGCAGGTGGATGTCGCTTATAGGTTGAAAAGATAATTTGATTTCTTTTGCAGCATATTTCTCAACAATATTGGCCATCTTCAGGCGAGTTTCATTGGTAAAATCGGCTTTGTTGTCTAATAGTACATATAATGCCGTTGATTTCATACCTGTCCAACTTTTTCCAGGATCGGAACCATGAACAGTACTTTGTTCTGACAAAACCAGCAAATCAAATTTCAAATGGGTATTTCCAGGTACGCGAACTACTGCAGTTACATTGAATTTTCGATTCCATGTACTTCCAATCACTTGCCCTACAGCCGGTCTATCACCAAACAATCTACGGGCATAATCTTCAGATAACACAACTGCTTTATCATTATTAAACGGATCGGCAGGATTTCCTTCGACAAATTCAAACGGAAAAACCTTGAAAAAGTCGCGATTGGTTTCTATATGGTAAGCAGTTATCTTATTCTCACCAAATGAGAATGGAGTTGGGTAGTTATCTGTAATAATGTACGTTGACGCAGAGATTTGGGGAAAATCACTTTTCAAAGCATCGGATAAAGCACAAGGCAATTGTCCGCTTTTTTTGATTTCGCCCCCCTCTTTGATATTCGAGATAACACGATAGATACGATCCTGATTTTTGAAACAATGCTCATAGCTCAGTTCATACCGTACCCAAGAGGTAAACAGCAAACAGCAAGTAATCCCAAAAGCCAATCCAAACAGATTAAGCAGAGTGTAATTTTTATCGCGGACAAGACCGCGAAAACTGATTTTTAGATAATGTTTCAACATAACGGTGTTTTTATTTTGCCAACATAATTAACAATTCATTTTCTTTTATCTCCTGATCAAGTTTTTTCCATTTTTCAATGTACTCTGGATAAGC
The DNA here is from genome assembly GCA_031554915.1 of Bacteroidales bacterium. Lineage (GTDB taxonomy): Bacteria > Bacteroidota > Bacteroidia > Bacteroidales > Azobacteroidaceae > BNXB01. The sequence continues at coordinate 1,822 of JAVBUX010000149.1, forward strand.
TGTTATGTATTTTGCTATTAATTTTTTATCAATCAACATAATTAGTTCCCCGTTCAATGCTGTGCCTTTGGGTATGAAAAGAGGAACCTTATTATCCAAATTATTTTCAAAATTTCGTTTTGTATAACGAATCAAGCGTTTATTTGCTTTGTCAAATAGAATATTAAAATATTCAACAACTCCTTTCTTTTGATTATTAGGCGTATTTCTGTCCTTTGTATAATCAATCATAATGTATTTTGAAGATTCCGTCCATCCGTTGATGACATACTTATCTTTTGCTTTATCGCGCACCAAGTCGTTGATACTTACTTTGTATTGACCGAGCTTGAGAACAAATGCAGGAACCAATCGATTTGGGGAAACAAGATGAAAAAGGGTATCGTTATTTCCATGACGGAAACTGAATTGATTATTGTAGGTATATGCATTGTCCAATTCGGGAGAAGCATAACTTCCTCCTTTGAAATCCTTTACAATCTCATAATGTGAAAACTTACACAGGGTATCTCCTTGCATATTAAAAGTACGCAAAGCATACATTTCATCTGTTAACACTGTATGATAAATAATAACATAAGTGTTGTTATCTATTTGATGAACACCACCAACTTTGACATTGCTTTTGCCTGCAATGATTTTCTCTTTTTTTCTTGTATCTAAATTGTAAATATTAATTAATTCTGTTGTTTGATCTCCTTCTTTCTTCGCTTCTAAATAAATGAGATGATTGTCCCAAAGGCTCATGCGAGTATTCCTTGTGAAATAAGGATCGAGATTTTCAATATAGCTCATTCCATCTGGAGTAACACTCTTTTTCAATTCAGGATTATACCATACGGTATCTGTCAGCATCCCATCAGAAGCGAAAACATAGATACCTCTTATGCTACTGAGTATAATTTTATCTTTATATGAAAATACTTTCATATTCCAGCCGTCCAAGGCCATCGTATCCGTTTTTGCATTCAGCTTGATATAACGCACGGATTGAGCAATATCGCTGAGCTTTAACTCCTTTGAACTGGACTGCCCGCTTGTAAGATCGATTACAGCCGGCGGATTTGACGGGTCAACCGAACGATCTTCTGTAAATTTCACTCCCGGAGTGATTTTTACATACAAAGCACTGTCTGGTACCTGCTGAGGCTTATCATTGTCAGCCGACAGAGCAGATGTTTCTTTATCAAACAAGTTTTTCACTTGTTTATCACTCAGGCTCGGGTTCGATTTCCCACAGGATAATAGCGACAATACAAATAGTGTAACAAATAGTAATGCTTTCATATTTTTTAATTTTATTCTGATTTTACAACCTCTGCCGGATTAATCCGTGCAACTCTCCAGATCTCATAAAATATTGTAAGAAATACTATTACAGTCATTATTCCCAATACTATAAAATCCAAAATTATAATAAATGAAGGCGTAAATTGCCCCGTCATAGCTTTATGTTGAATATAAAATGCTAATACAGATGCTGGTATCCAGGCAATGGACAGAATTATCAAATGTGGTAGTATATCCTTTTTCATACTTCCTTATATTAAAGCATCTGTCTATACCTGGGAATGATGGTTTTTCATCATTTTTTAATGAATAAAATAGGCTGAACATCCAAATAGAAAAGAATGCAAATCCGAAAGCCAGAGCTACAACATTCAATATTGTTTGGAACTTGTATTTCCAAAGATTACGAAAGGCTATTTTGAAATAATGAATTAACACTGACTTATATTTTAATTATTCACTTTTAAGCACTTCTGCCGGATTCTGATCTGCAGCTCTACTTGTCTGCCAGAACAAGGTCAGGAAGGAAACTCCAGCTGTGATCAATAACGCAATTACAAACAGCCACCAAGCTATCGATGCTTTCACGGCAAAATTTTCCAGGTAACGTTGAACTGCATACCAGGCAATAGGACTAGCTATTACAAATGAGAGACCCAATAAAATAAGATATTTCTTAAAAAATAATCGAAAAATATCTTTTTTATCGGCGCCATTTACCTTTCGTATTGCAATCTCCTGATATCGTTGTTGTATATCAAAAAGAGAAATACTAAACAATCCTAAAACGGCAATCAATAAAATAAACACTGTAAATATGGAATAAATAGTAGCAATTTTACGGTCTTCCTTATACATTTCATGAATTTCATCTTCGAGGAAAGAATAGGTAAACTCTCCTCCAACTGTTTCATTATGAAGCTTTTTCAAGAACTGAACGGCTTCCTGTTCTTTCCCAGGCGTAATTGATGCAATCACAGGATTATAGGGGTGGCGAGATGTGTAATAGAACACCACGGGATAGGGTTTCTGTGCCAGATGTGAACCATTAAAATCCTTAACCACTCCAATAATTCTGTATGGAGGGTTTGTTTTCATTTCCTCCGGCTTGTCATACGAATACCAAATTCTACTTTGAGGTTGAAGTTGAGCTTCCCGGAAATTGGTTATTCCAAAATATTTCAAAGCCGATTCCGAAACAATACAATCATAAGTATAAAAACTATTCTGATTATTATCCCAAATATCTCCTTCCAACAATTGAATATTAAGCATACGTAACCAATCAGGATTAGTTCCGACTAAAGTAACTGGCTTAAGGTCAACTTCTTGTGATTTGAATTGAAAACCTCCATGATTAAATTGATTAGGTGTGGAACCATTTGTCCATGCCGTAAAAAGAGTAGAAGCATTTAGTTGCTGTGTGATTTCAGAATCCATCTGCTTTTCTTTTTTTTGTCGATTATCCCAATCACCAGAAGCATCCCAAGAATTAGGATGTCTTAAAAAGAGAACTTTGATTATATCTTTAGATCGGTATCCCGGGTCATAATTTACCATGAACTGAAATTGTCGGATAAAAGATAAAGAAATCACAATCATTATCAAGACAATAACATATTGGAATCCTAAAAAGAACTTTCTTGCAAACAAAGATTTTTTTGTGTAACCCACTTCACTAAGTGATTGTACGGGAACAGAAATACAATATCTGAAAAAAGGATAAATAGCAGTAAAAAAAGGAAACACAAACAATAAAATCAATGATAATATCACTCCAAACCGGATATATGATAATTGATCAAAATCCATAAATTTTTCCAGCCATGAACCTGCTAAAATTGCTAATATCCAGGAAAAAATCAAAGCGATACCAACCATGCATATATTCTCGAGCAGTATTTGCAGGAACATTACTCCCCTTCCTGCTCCAAATACCTTTTTTACACCGAATTCCCGATTTCTGCGTTGCAATACAACTGTATAAACATTAACAAAATTAACGAGTCCTACAAAAAGAACTAAAAATCCGGCTATTGTAAGTATATACACATAAAATTGGCTTCCATGAGCATAAACAAGTTTATTGTAGTTACTGAAATAAACATCTTTTAAAGGGAATAACTGATACCGGCAACTATCATTTTGATAAGGCATCTCCAAAAAGGATTCATAATTTTTATTTACCTCCTTATAATCGACATGAGGATGGAGCAACACCAACGTATGTGGCATCTTACTCCAATCTTCAGTCAGATAGCTGGATATAATCATATCAAAGTTCAGAATACTCTTGTTTTCCGGTTCTCCAATTATTCCGGTTATCGTTAATATTTTCCCTGTTGAATGTTTGAATGTTTTTCCGATAACATCCTGTTTCCCAAATATTTTATTTGCCAATTTCTCAGTTATTAATGCAGATTCTATCTTCTCTGACTGTATTTTTCCCACAATAATAGGAAAATCAAGAATTTTTAAAAAATTACTATCAGCAGCCAGGGCTCTCAGATTGTATTTTTGATTGTCGATTTGAATTTCATCTTCATCAAAAATCATAAAGTCTGTTCTGTATTCAACTCCTTGGTGTTCAGATATATTCGTGGAATTTTTCTGATTATTAAAATTATATATTCCTGAAAAACGAAATTCTCCGGGATTATTTTTTTGTTCCATCGTAACAGCATAAATACGATCCAATTTTTTATTGAAATGGTCAACACTCATTTCTCCGTAAATATACCGGGAAATAACAATGACACACGTCAGGCTTAATATCAAACTAACGACATTAACTGCCGAATACAACCGGAACCGAATTATTGAACGAAGAGCTAATAATAATGCTTTCATGTTTGTCTTTGTGATTTATTCTGATTTTATAACTTCTGAAGGGTTTTCATTTGCTGTTTTCCAAACTTTAGAGATAATTGTCACCATTGCTACTCCCAGGATGCTGATGATACTCTGGCTTTTATACTTCCAGAGATTACGGAATGCTATTTTCAGATAATGTAGAATCATAATGTGCAAAATAAAATATTTTTCACCACTTCAATATAATTTCTTCTGCTTCTCCAAAATTATCATAACCAGTCACAATTACTTTATCTCCTGCTTTCAAACCTTCAAGTATTTCGTATTGCAATGGATTTTGCCTTCCGATAGATACCTGTGTTTTTATTGCTTTTGTACCGGATCCATTCAGTTTAAATACCCATTGTCCTCCGGTCGTTTGGAAGAAGTTTCCTTTATTAATTACCAATGCATCTTCCGGTTGGCCTAATTCAATCTGGATCCTGAAATTTTTACCGATACGAACATTTTCCGGTTTCTCATCAGTAAAAACCAGATCGATTTCAAACTGGCGATCTTTAATTTCCGGATTGATCTTAGTAATACGGAGCGGATATTTCTGTCCCTGATAAATGACAACAGCTGGTAACCCGGTGGTAATCCTGTCTATATAATATTCGCTTATTTTTGTGTGAATCTTGAATTCTTCAATCACTTTTAATTCTCCGATACTGCTGCCTGCACTCACTCGTTCACCGGGAATGACGCTTACAAAACTCAGTTGCCCTGTGACAGGAGCTCTAACAATCAGATTATCAAGACGTTCACGACTACGTGTAAAACTTTTTTCTTCTCGTACCAGATCATTCTTCATCAAATCGGTTTGAATTAGGTTCATTAACGAATCATGACGTAATTCATCCAAAAGTAATGAAGTATTTTTTTTATTAAAATCATACTCATCAGTGGCCACACCCAATTCTGCCTTACTTTTAATGCCGATCTTATATTCCTCCTGATCCAGATTATATTGTTTACTCAACCTATCCAGTTTATAGGTCGTTTCCATCGTCTGGCGTTTCAGTTGAGATGATTTGCGTTGCATCTCCAATTGTTTCTCCTGATAGGTAATCTTTTGCTTTTCCAGATTATCATGTTCATCCTCGATAAAACGAATCAGATCAAGATTTTGCAAAACAAGGATCGTATCTCCTTTTTCTAGCATAGAGCCATCATCGGCGACTATGCGTTCCACTGTTCCGTTCTCTGATGCATTGAGTTTTACAGTCAAAATAGGTTGCACCACACCTTCAGTATCCAGATATTCCAGAAACTTGGATTGTTTTACATCCGCAATTTCAACTTTATTGACATCATATCTTAATTTACGGGGGCCTAAAGCCGAAATAATAACATAAATCAAAAATGCAAGGAAAACAATTCCTGCAATGATGTAATATTTGTACTTCAGCATCGGGTGTTTTTTCTTAACTGCTATATCCATTATTTAATCAAACTATTATAATCTTCCGTTAACATTATTCCTTTCTCAAAATCGAACAACGTAATGCTTCTCAAACTGTAATACAAACTCCAGTAATTGTATAAAGCATTGATATATCCACGCTTAGCTGCATCTTTCTCTACAATCGAAGCATTCAGATCGAGGATCGTAGATTTCCCGAGGATATAAAGCCTGCGGGCCACTTCTCCCCGGCGTTCAGCCGTACGATCGGCTTTGGATGCAATATTTACCTTTCCTAATTGTATATTGAATTGTTTGACGATTTTCATTACATTTTGCTCAAAATTAGTACGTTCCTGTTCGACTTGTGTTTTTACCATGTCCCTACTTGATTGAGCAACTTTTACACGCCCTTTCCCCCGTCCCCAGTCCAGAATAGGAATTCGAATGCCTAATTGTACATATTGCTGATTCAGAGGATCTTTATATGCCTTATTCAAATCCTCTGCAGTCTGGGTCAATCCCAGTTGGGCATACAGGTTAATATTAAATCCTCGTGCAGCTTTTGCCTGTGAGACAACGCTTTCACTTTCCAATAGCCGGCGTTTCATTGCCAGAATATCCGGATTATTTTTAAATGACAATTCCATGGCTTCAGCGATATTCACTACAAATGAAGAGATATTTTCTTGGATATCGACCTGAATATCTGATAGTTCGTTCATTCCCAAATACGCTGCCAGATCCAACATACAATCATCGACTTCAATCTGGGCATTGAGCATGTTATTTTCCTCTGTCAAACGATTTAATTCCAACTGCAACATCTCATTTTCTGTGATTGTTCCGAGATTATACCGCCCTTGTGCAAACAAATAAAGCGTATCAGCATTAGCATAGTTAAACTTCGCAATCTGCAAATTTGTCTGCGCCATTGCCAGGTTGAAAAACT
>JAVBUX010000266.1:0-16711 GCA_031554915.1 Bacteroidales bacterium
TCCTATTATACAAGGAAGTGCGGCTACTTTGATACAAGCAAAATTACCGAATCCTTCCTGGTTTAGTGCTAATATGGCTGTACGTTTTAATATATTGTGTGGAGCTGTCAAGGGAAATATGCGGTTTAAGTTTAATATTGGAGAAGAATGTGAACTGGTATTGCCTGGAAGCAGCCCTATCGATATTGTAATGATAAGTGATCTTACTCCGGGAGACAAAGAGTCTGAAGTAGATGTGTTTACCGCACCACAATTAGGCTTGAGTATTCCTGTTGGCCAGGAATTTAAAGCGGAAACAAAGGAGGGTACACGAACATTCCGGATCAGTTTAGGTAAATTTGAGGTGAGAGACGGATCAAAAGTGTTGGAAGGAGAAGTTCGCTGGAATAAAGGCGGCACAGCAGCAACATTCTTACCTCATTCGGTTCTTCCTCCTAAAAAGCAGTTGAACCTTGATGTTGCTGTAAATTTTGAAGAACTTATAGACGGGAAATGGGTCACAGTAAAAACGTCCGGAGTTATTGCGCAGGAAACAAGGAGTTGCACTTTCACAACAGGAGAAGCGCCTGATTTTATCCCGTCAAGAAATATCGAATATTCTTATCCGATGGTAGGGCAACGTTACTATTATCCAAATGAATCTTCATCCGGTTTTGTTCAATTGGTAATGGATCAGGAGTATTTATTTCCTGCCAACTGGAAGAATAAGATCGTGTTTGTTGATGAGTCGGGTAAAGTAGGAGCCGAAGTGCCATTTACATACAATAACAGAACGAAACGTCTCAGTTTTACAACTCCGAATTTGACCCGTGATAAAGCATATCAGATCGGATTTATTCTGGAGCCGGAAGTCAGTGCGACTCAGGATCAGGAAAATTCAGTAACAGAAACGGTTCTGTTGAGTGAAGATGAAAATACGGTTGTGCAACAAGGTACTGTAGCTAACAAAGTATTACACTATAGCGGAGGTGGGAAAATGGTACTGAACTATAACTTTAATGTCAGTAAATACCTCACATTTGCAGATAAAATAAATAAAATTAGAGTGAAAAATAACAGGGCTATCTATGGTAACGCCTTTATTTTTGGAATCAGTCAGGGGATTATTCTGGCGGAAGGATTTGAAGACTCCGAATTTTCCGGCACTGCAGCCAATGGTTATCAAGCATTAGTTAAGACTTCTGCAGTTTTAGATGATCACTATTTCACTCAAATGATCTCTCCGATTATTTATTCTGAATATCCGGTTGGAGACAGTTATCGGTTAAAGAGGGATGGTGACGAGGTTGGAGTGCCTCCGGTAAATGCATTCGAATGTATGATGTATGGTGATGAAGTATTCCCTCTCTTTTATTTCTTGCCTCAATATTATTACTATGATTTTGACGAAATAAGGACTGCCGCGGCAAATATGGGAGTGAAACACCCGTCGCTATTGACCAGATTTCCGGATATTGTAACAGGAACTTACAAGGCTGCTTTACAGTATTATTTGCCTGGAGGAGAGAAAGGTAGCAGTGAAGTTATTTTCGAATATACAGTAAAAAAATAAATTTTAAGCAGATACTTAAAATGAACAAGATAAAATCAATAAAAAAGATAGCCATTTTGCTGTTCTTATCGTTTTTGGCAGTAAAAGGTTTTGCTCAGGATAGCCTGACTGTTGTTTTACAGGCCAATCCAGGGGAAGAATCGATCAAATTACGTTGGGTTGTGAATCAGTCATACCAATGGCAAAAGAGTTTGCATGTTGGTTATATGATCGAAAGATATACCGTGAAGCGGGATGGCGTCTTGCTGGATGAACGTGAAAAGAAAATTTTGACGCCAACTCCAATAAAAATAACTCCAATGGACGCATGGGAACAAATAGCCAAAAGAAATAATTATGCTGCGATATTAGCTCAGGCTCTGTTTGGAGAGACATTTGAAGTGACAGGTTTTGATCCTAAAAATGCGATGTCTGCAATAACTCAGACGGAACAGCGGGAACAACGGTTCTCTTTTGCCCTAATGGCTGCAGATATGTGTTTTGAATGTGCTTGTCTGGCCGGTTGGGGATATGAAGACAAGGATGTGAAAAAGGGAGAGTATTATCTTTATCGTGTGATTCCGGTGGGAGCAGAGATCACTAATTGGAATGTCCAATATGGATTTGCTTATACCGGGATAGACGATTATCACGAATTACCGAAGCCTGCTTACTTAAGTGCTAAATTCGGAGACCGTACAGCACAACTGAAATGGAATAACTCAATTTTTAAGCGGACTTATTGTGCCTGGCAACTTGAGAAATCAGAAGATAGTAAGGATTTTCAACCGGTAGGACTTCCGGCCAACTCATGGGATGATGCTTCTCCGGATATTATTATCATGGATTCTTTAAAAGAAAACCATAAGACATATTTCTACAGGGTTCGAGGTTTAACTATTTTCGGAGATATGGGACCTCCTTCGGATACAGTCTCAGGGAAAGGAGTAGAGGCTCTTACTGTCAATCCTGTTATACGAAAAGGTTTTGTTAATGATGAGGGGAAAGTTGAGATTACATGGGAATTTGATGAAACGGCAGAACAGTTGCTTCAATCTTTCGAACTTTTGCGCTCAAACAGAGATTCGGGACCTTATGAAACTGTTATGAAATCTATTCCAAGGGATCAAAGATCGTTGTTCTATGATGGTCATCTGGAACCTTCAAACTACTTTGTTATTACAGCAAATCCGGTTAATGGATTGCCTAAAAAATCGTATCCGATACTGGTTTTACCTGTCGATTCTTTTCCTCCGGCAGCACCTCAAAATCTGAGGGCAATTGCCGATACAACAGGGTTAGTCTATTTAAAATGGGCTCCCAACACGGAAACAGACTTGTTAGGTTATAAAATTTTCAGGGCGAATGCCCGGGGGGAAGAAGCGATCCCTATTGCAGGGGATTATCTGGAAGTCGCAGAATTTGTGGATGCTGTGGACTTAAACAACCTGAATACTCATGTTTATTATGTAATAAAAGCTTTGGATAAGCGCTACAACCAGTCGGAACCCTCGGAGATCCTGTCTGTGGAAAAACCTTTAAAGGTGAAACCCTCGGTTCCTGTTTTTAATCGTTATGAAGTAACCACAGACGGTATTCTACTTTCCTGGGTTAAGTCTCCCGGGACAGAAGTCTCAAAGCATACATTGTATCGTTTGCGGGCAGATAGTGTGGATTATAAACCTTTGAAAATATTTCAACAACACGAAGATCCTACGTATATAGACACAGAGGTTGAAGGAGGAGTAACTTATTCATATATGGTTACCGCCGGAAGTAAATGGAATATAGAATCGGATCCCTCCCCGGCCGTACAATTGACCGCTGCTCCTGCTGCATCCGGTAAAATTATACTGAATCAATTGAAAGCGAAAGTTGACAAGGAAAAGAAAATAATTACAATCTCCTGGAATTGTCCTAATCCCGAAAAAGTAAAAGCATGGAAGGTTTATAGGGCTGAAAATGACCAGAAAATATCCCTGTGGCAGCAACTCCCGGCTGGTGTACACTCTCTTGATGATGATAATCTGTTAAAAGTGGGCGATTTATGTCATTATATGGTTATTGCGGTAATGAAAGACGGAAGTAACTCCAGACCTGAAAAAATTTCAGTAAATTATTGAATGAGTGGTTATATGAAAAATATGAAACGGTTTTATCTGATTATAATCTTTTTTGTTTGCTATTTGGCAAATGGATGGGGACAAGCAAAGTATGAAGTGAATATTAAGGCTTGTTTTAAGACTACAAATAATCACATGGAGTGTAGTACTTCAATCACGTATCAAATATATGGAGAAAATGGGCTTTTGGATGACGGTGAAATTATATTACCGGGGACAATTGGTGACAACACTACCCGTACATTACCTGATGAAAATATTAAAGTTAATGCTCATCCTACCCGGATAGTCGTTAATGGTTATCACCGGGATCACCGGGATGGGCTATTCACTCATTGTAAGACTCATGGAAGTGGAACAGGAAGTTCAAGTGTAACTAATTATCCTTGCCCTTCAACAATACATCTGACCAATTTCATGGGAAATTACGGGGGTAGCGGATCTTATATTGAATTTACGATTAAACCGGTGAGGATTGATGGTAACGACCTTGAATGTACTTTGAATGGTATTGCGACAGGAGAAATGCCTAAAGATACTAAAATCAAGATTGAAGCTCCTTCCGGATATAATACAAGTAACTATATTTGGCAATATAAAATCGGAGAATCAGGAGCTGTGGTTGATTTGCCTTCTGAATATCAAGGGAAAAATGTAATTGAAATTTGTGCAGATGACTTTATTCCTGATATAAGTAGTGTTGGTAATAATAAGATTATTATTCTATTAAATCAAGGATGTTCAGATATCCCTCCTGCTAAAAAGGAGTTTGATTTGATAATAGAAGCTCCGAGTATCATAGGTGTGAATACAATTGATCCGACTTGTAATACAATTTCTAATGGGGAAATTATTTTTGAATTGGACCGACCGTTAATGGATGGAGAAATTCTGGGTATTGGATTATATATAATAAACCCGGAAACTTCATCCGCAATACCAATCAGTAGTGACGATATTTATCATATAGAAGGTAATAAATATAAAATAAAAGGTATCGATCCCGGAGAATATTCTATACAGATACACTCATATTTAGGAGATTTACACGAATATCCTTGTCACTCTGATCTTACGGATAAATACCTTCGCCGGGGAATCAAAATAAATAATGCTCCTCCTTTTAAGATAAAGAATTTGAAAAAGTTCAATCCGATATGTTACGGAGATAACGACGGAGCTATAGAAGTTTCTGCTGAAGGTGGTACCGGATTGTATTGGATCAAATGTCTTTATGAAGATAATTCCGAGTATAAATCCGAAGAAAAAGCCGGAGTTGTTACTTTGGCAAATTTACCTCCGGGAGTATTCGAATTGGAGCTGTATGATTCGAGCGGATGTCTTTTCGATGAAATACTTGTAGTCGATGGATTAGCAGAACCGACAGATAGAATGTATTTGTTCAAGGAACAGACTAAAGAAGCGTCATTGGATGAGAACAACCTGGAAGAATCGAATGGAGTGTTGAGTATTTCCATCGACGGAGGTGTGGCTCCATACAAGGTTACATGGAAAACACCTGATTCTGAAGGAACGGAAGTACATAGTGAACAAATAACAGGCACCGTTGCTTCTCTCCGGAATATTAATTCCGGGACTTATTTTGTTGAAGTTCAGGACAGTCGTGGATGTAAAATATCTATGTCTCTGGAGTTACCTAAAGCCCCGGAGATACATATATCTCTTACTCAATCCGGAGTTATTCAATGTCAGGAAGATGAAACAGGTGAGCTGTCCGTACAGATTACAGGAGGAAGCGCTCCGTTTAAATATGCATGGTATAAAAATGGTGACAAATTGCTTGAAACTCCGGATCTGTCAGTTACGGAGGCTTTGTCCGGATTAGGAGTGGGGACCTATCAATTGATGATAACAGATGATATTGGTTCCAGAGCCTGGTCGCATGAAATAACTTTAACGGAACTTACGGTTTTAAGTTTATCGTTTGAAACAGTAATGCTGAGGTGCCGTAATGATTACGACGGATACCTGAAACTTACCGTATCGGGAGGAAATGCTCCATATACTTACCAGTGGTCAACAGGAGGTACAGGGGATAAGATAACCAATCTGGCAATGGGAGATTATTCTGTCCGGGTGCTGGACGCCGATGGCTGCCCTTCTTCCGGAGTAGGAACTGTTTCCGGACCGGATCTCTTACATGTTATACCCGTTGTAACCAATCCGTCTTGTACCAATCTGGCGAATGGAAAAGTACAACTAAGTATCTCAGGAGGTACATCCCCCTACCAGATCAGTTGGAATGGCGGTGCATATACCAGTATGGAGACTTTGCAAAATTTAAACGCAGGGAATTGCCAGTATGAAGTAACGGATAACTATAATTGTGAAACAATAACAGCAACGGTACAACTGACTGATCCTGAGCCGGTAGTGGCGTCGTTGGCAGAAATGAGGTATGTGACTTCTTTTGGAGGTTCGGATGGAAAGATCATTATATTGGTAAAAGGAGGGACAAAGCCCTATACAGTAACGGCCAGGTCCGGAGCTCAAAGCTATAATTTTCAAAAAAGTACCATTCAACCTGATGAATCTGTTTTGTATGAGTTTAACGGCTTAAAATCAGGTGATTATATTGTTGAGGTGAAAGATGCAAATTATCTCAGTTTTGATGATTATAGTTCTTGCAAGGGAGTGGTTAATGTAACGATCATAGAACCTCCTAAATTAATTGTTCGGGCGGAATTAACGAAACGAATCACCTGTTTTGGAGGAAATGACGGACAATTTGTTGCCCATGCTGAGGGAGGGGTACCTTTGACCGGTTCGATGCCGTATTCGTATCAATGGTATAAGATTGTAAATGGAGTAAAACAAGCGGTAAATTGTGTGGACAGCGTTTTCTCGGAAGCTTCTCATGGCAGATACCAGATCAGCATCAAAGATCAATATAATGTTGAGGCTTTTGCTGAAATAGAAATCAAGGAACCCCCCAAAATAATGCTTAGGTTTGAAACGACAGAAGTCATTTGTGGTAATCCGAATAGCGGAAGTATAACTTCTTTTGCTTCAGGGGGAGACGGAGGGCTTACTTATCTATGGTCAACAGGAGAGACGACACCGGCTATTATTGAAAAGCCTAAAGGAAAATACACCCTGACTGTAACTGATGATCGGGGCTGTAGCTTGTCGATGGATACGGTAATTATCAACCCGACGGAAGTGAATTTCCGTTCTGAAGTCTTTGTACAGACTTGTTCCGGGCAAAATGACGGAGCGATTTTCCTTGATCCGATAGGAGGTAAAATGCCTTATACCTATCGATGGTCAACCGGTAGCGACCAGATGTTTGTCGATAGTCTGAGTGCCGGAACCTATACAGTTACAGTTGTTGATGATAATTTGTGCGAAAGTGATACTTCCTTCATCATTCCGGATTTACCACCGATTGATGTTAAGTTATTAACCCTGAAACAACCAAGGGCTATGGGATATAATGATGGAGGCCTCAGTGTGGAAATCACCGGAGGTAATCAACCGTATAAAATTACCTGGTTTGATGAGTCGGAAAATATCTTATTCAATGACTCTTTGAGTATAGAGGGAGGAAAAGCTTTCTCCGAACTGAAAGATCTACCAACAGGTACTTATAGGTTGAGAATCGAGGATAAAAATTATCAATTATCACAGGATCAGGGATATGGACTATGTGGATGTTTGCATGAATTTTCTGTCTTTCTTCCTGAACCTCCTAAATTGGAGGTGTCTATCAGTGAATCGCATTTTGTGAGCTGTAAAGGTTGGAATAATGGGTCTGTAGCTTCTAATGCGACTGGAGGTGTACCTTTTGAGAATGGACTTCCTTATCGTTTTGCATGGTATTATAATGATGAACCGTTTGCTGCCGATGCTGCCGAAGCTACCGGATTAAAGGCTGGTACTTATAAACTTAAGATTACTGATGCGAATGATATTGAAGCCTGGTCGGAGCCATTAGAACTCGGAGAGCCGGATACATTATTGATAACATTAACGGCATCCGACCTGAAGTGTAGCCGCGATAAAAATGGTTGGGCCGAAGTTGTTGCTGCCGGAGGAACTGCTCCGTATAGTTATGAATGGTCAACAGGAGATACAATATCTCGTATTGATCAGGTGCCCAGAGGCACTTACATGGTTTGGGTTAAAGACAGCCGGGCTTGTGAACAATTAGGAAAAATACGGATTGTGCAACCTGATAGTATCCATATCGACGCTCAGTTGATCCCTCCTGTTTGTAACGGAGGAAGTGATGGGAGTATTCGGGCAATTATTTCCGGAGGAATGGCTCCATACAGATATGAATGGAGTACCGGTAGTACATCATCAGCGATCAGCGGGTTGAAAACAGGTAGCTATACCTTGAGAGTCAGCGATGTAAATGAATGTTCTTATGAAACGGAAACATTTTACCTTACTCAGCCGGAAAGTGTGAAAATCAACTTAGGACCTGACCGCCAATTGTGTGTAGGGCAAGGACATGAGGTCGAGGCTGTTGCTTCCGAACCGGCTCATACATTCAAATGGTATTCTCCTCAGGGAAGCTTACTATATACCGGAAACACATATACTTTATCCGATCCGGGTACTTATCGAGTAAAAGGAACAACCGATAAAGGCTGTGAAGCTACAGGAACGGTTTCCATCTCGCGCGACGACAAGAAAGTAGAAGCTGAATTTATGGTTGCATCTAAAGTTCCCGTTAATGATGATATTCATTTTGTAAATATTACAACCGCAGGCAGCGATTCGATCCGGTGGATTATCCCAAAATCCGGTGCATTTACCGTTGTAAGCCAGGACCCACAAACCATGCAGGTCGTATTCAATGAGCTCGGAAGTTATATTTTCGGTATGCGTAGTTTTTATGGAGGTTGTTACGAGACGGTCTATAAAACGATAACGGTAATGAATAAGTTCGATATTGAAGATTACGAAGAGGTGGATAGTCCGGTATTGAAAGTTTTCAATGTATATCCTAATCCGGCAAAAGAACGTTTTGTCGTGGATATCGAATTGGGAAAAGCCTCACAGGGAACGCTTCTGTTGATCGATTCCGGAACCGGAAAAACGGTTGAACGCAGGGTCTTGAAAAATAATAAACAATTCAGGGAGACTTTTGATTTGTCAGGATCCGGTAATCGGACTTATGTTCTCCATTTGATTGCTCCGGAAGTCAGATCGTCATTGAAAGTGATTGTAAAGTAATAAATCTAAAATATTAGTAACATGCCTCGCGTCTTACAACAACAAAATAGAGTACTCAGTATATTATTGTTTCTGTTGGTCTCGCTTAGTCTTTCGGGTCAACAGTTACGCAGTACTTATCCCGTTCAGGCGACCGTATTTTTACGTCCTCCCTACAGTTTATACCTGGACGATTACAGTAATTCCTCCACAGGGAAAGTGCTCATTACGTTGTTGAATCGCGATTTAATGCAGCCAGAATCGGATGTTCGCCTGCATATCCGAATCAGTGGAGGTAACCAGGTTTCCTTGGAAACCCATCCTCAAAAGCAGCTGCCTGTTTTCCGGTTAACCCCCGGCGTTCCTTACCAACTGACATCCGACGAGCTCGGGGCCTATTTCCAGTCTGGTAATCTTCAATCTTCGGGTTCGTTTAACGGTCGTTTTCCAGAGGGGATGTTGGAAGTTTGTGTTACCGTTTTTGAAGCGAACAGTGGCTTGCAGTTATCTCAGACAGCCTGTTCCCGGGCCTGGATTTCCCAGAATCGTCCCCCGTTGTTGAATATTCCTGTGAATGGAGCCCGCTATCCCTTCAAAGAACCCCAAAATTACCTGTTTCAATGGACCCCTCGTCATCAGGGCTTAAGCCAGGTCGAATATATCCTGACCCTGAAAGAACTCCATGATGCGGCAGCCGCGCCAGAAGCGGCCTTTGCCTCCTCCCAAGAGGTTTTTTCGACGACAGTAAGCGGCCGCACCTCCTATGCTTATACCGCGATGGATCCCCCATTGTTGGATAATATCGTCTATGCCTGGCAGGTCCAGGCAGTAGCTCGTGATGGCTTCAGTGAAGTTAACCTGTTTGAGAATAACGGTTATTCGGAGATCCGCACATTTTCGATGGCTCCCTCCTGTCATGCACCAAGCTCCCTGTCTCATCGTCAGGAAGGCGCAAATGCGGTTATCGAGTGGTCACCGGCCAAAGAAGGCTCCGAACAGGTTGTATCTTATCGAAGTACGGAAGGCTCCGGCGAATGGCATCACCGTGGCACTACCGAACATTACGCCTATTTGTTTGATTTATCACCAGGCAGAGAATATGTCTATAAAGTAGGTACCCGTTGCAGCGATGGCTCTGTGACCTATAGTGAGGAACATACCTTGATCCTTGAAGATTGGCGGAAGAAAATCGAAGGCTCTTGTGGTGTTCTCCCGGACCTGAACCTGGATCCCTCCAGCCGTTTGGAGTTCCTGCGATCGGGCGATGTTTTTATGGCCGGAGATTTTCCGGTTACAGTTACAATTGTCGAAGGAGGTAGTGATGGCGTCTTTTCAGGTTCGGGGTGGACTCGTATCCCGATGTTTATGGATTCCAAGGTGGTCGTTAATTTCAAGGGTATTCGGTTGAATTCCCTCCGTGAATTGGTAGGCGGTTATGTTGAGACGAGCTATGATATCAACGAAGGTCAGTTGGCGGATTTGGATGCGATCACCCATGGTCGTACGGGTACTGGTCAGACGGTTACCGGAGATATCTGGGCAAATGTTCGTGCGGAGTTTGATATTCCCGATCATCCCAAGTTCAAGTATGATGACAGCAATGGCGAATTAACCGTCCTGGATGACAATGATCAAGTTGTAGGAGTTATCAAGATCCCTGAAAAAGACAAAGACCTGTTTAAGAACAAGGAACCGTTTACGTATGTGATCGAAGATATCAAAGGGGATGTTTATACGCTGACAGGCGATGGTGGCGGCTCATCGGGCGGTGGTAGTATTTCAGTCACTCAAACAGGAACTAAAGATACGTCCGGCAAGACGTTCAATCCCCAAAAGCTGGAGACCAAAGATCTGGTTATAGTCTTTAAGAAGTCGCCTAATTCCGTCTATACCTTCGATACCTGGCAGGATCATTACAAGGATATCTCGTTAATCAATAATAAGAATCTTTACGAGCACCTGGACGGTTATGATGTCCCGTGTAAGCTGGTTCCCCCGGGCAAGACGGATGTTGTCTCTTACGAACTGAATGTCGTTAAACAAGGCGGCATCGATACATCCAAGATCGTGTTTAAGACAGGCACAGGTATCATCCTGAAACATGATCCGGAGAAGCATGAATTGACACTCAACGGCAGTAATTCAAACGATGCCCTGGATATTTACGCTCTTTATCCGGATGTCAAAGGCGATTACCAGCTGGTCGGTAAATTGAAAGTTCTTTCGTATTCGGAACGGAGCTTTAACCTGGTGTTGGTCCCAGTTAATGGTAACCGGTTGAATGAGTCTGCCGTCTCGGATTATCTGAATAAAGAAGTTTTTAATCCTTTGGGTATTAGTTGGACAGTTCAACAGGATTCAAGCTTCACATATTCGAGCAGTGATTTATTGAGTGATGGCAGCGGTTTGTTCACGAGCTATACAGACGAGATGAAGGCTTTGAATTCGGCATACAAATCGTCTCGGGGAGTTTCGAAGAATACTGTTTATCTGTTTATTTTGAACAAAGGCCAGATTGGCGATTTGAATCCATCAGGCGATATGCCTCGCGGAAAGCAGTTCGGTTACTTGTTTACGTCTAATGGCGGAGATCTGTCGTGGACTATTGCCCATGAGCTGGGCCATGGCTTATTCAAGCTTCAACATACGTTTGATAAAGAATATGGGAACCAGGCCGCAGCCCAGAAAGGTAAGACCGATAACCTGATGGATTATAGCGGCGGTACCCATCTGGCGAAATGGCAATGGGATGAGATTTTCTCCCCGGCGCTGTTGGTCAATCCTTTTGAGGGCGATGAAGCAGGAATGAGTGATTATGTAAAGGACCCAAAACAGTTTGTAGATTGGATAAAAAATAACTTGGGAAGTGAAGATGTCGAATATAATAAAAATCAGTTTTACAATGGATTTTCTGTTTTTGATGAACCTGTAAAGATTAGTAATCCGGATATTACTTTCTATGTTGACTTTGGAGCTAGTAGTCGATTGAATCTGAAGAAAAATGCAGATGAAGCATTTCCTAGTTTTGGAATAGTATTTCATTTGAATGAAACTTATCATAATGGATTTTATATAAAAATAAGAAATACAGAAGGTCAGGATGCTATTACCATTTGGTTCTATACATATGAAAATTTCAGCAAATTTATGGGTTATTTAGGCATGGACCTGACAGACTCAAAAAAGAATAAGATTATTGATTTCTATAAGGAATTAATTGCTTCTGCAGGTTCAGATTGTAATAAGTTGGATGTTATTTATGAAACTATTCCTGATTTTGTGATTTCTGCTATTCCGTCCGAAACCTTATATGCAGGAATAGAGTCATTAGCAGGCTGTAGAATTGATCATTTGACAGGGCAGATTTTGATAGGCAAAGCGAATGATACCGATGAGGAAAAAGCATTGTTGAATTTATTAAATGGAATAGATAAAAATTGGTTGTATGAAAAAATAAATAAACAGCCCAATCTTATAGAGGATATTTTACTTAATAAGACAGGTTTTCGTTATAAAAAGGAATTTGCGGAATCTTTGAGCCAGTTAGCAAAAGCTAATTGGAAAAGAGAAGATTATGAGAATTCCAACTATTATATACTGGGTCGGATTGATTTGAACGAAGGCGTTCCGGAATGGATGTCGTCAATGGTTGGTCTAGGTGCATACAATCGCGCTTCAGGATGTTGTTGGCTTGGCACTTTGGGAGAATATCGGTTTGGAATCTTGATAGAAAGTGGTTCTGACAAATATACATATTCCAGCATAAATGGATGCTCAAATTCCTTTGAATGTAAACCATTACAAGCTATCTTTGTAGAGTTTGTGGATGGTAGTACAGGGGTGATGCCTGCTCTCGCTGTTAAATATCTTTCCAAGCATTTGGTTGACGATAAGAATGCAGATCTATTAAATCTTTCAGTAGGTTTTGTGTTGCCTGAACTCTATATTTCAAAGGCACGAGCATTTAAGATTGTAGGGGCGGCGGAAGCAGGAGATGAGCTTGCAAGTGCTTTTATAAACGGTTGGACAAAAGAAAAAATTCTTGAATTACCTAAAGGAAGTCGGCCTTTACCTGAAGCTTATTTAAAATCCGAATATATAACTAAACATTTAATTAAGTTTGATGAAGGAGCTGTCCGATTTACATCTAGAAAATCCTTTAATCAATATGGAATATTAGGACCTGATGGCGGATTTGTTTTGCCTAAAACTGAACTTGATAGAATATTGAACGAAACAGGAGGAAATCTTAGGTTACTAGAAAGAAAATTAGGTTTTGATAATGGTTATTTAAGTGAAGATGATATTATGATTGCTTTAATAAAGAAAAATGATTTTAATGGACTAAAAATTCCTTCAGGGAATGAAAGTGGAGCAAACAGCCTTTGGATACCAGGAGGTTATACTTCTGGGGGAGTTTCTGAGGCTGTTTTGAATTTTTCGAACAAACCTATATTTATAGAAATTAAATTAAAATAACCATGAAATATTATAATACAGATCAAGGAAAGTATCCTGAAGAAAAGAGCAATAATGATACCGCAAATGAATTTTGGGGCAATGGCTGGAATATTAAAAAAGATAATAACATATTTAAATTAACTTATATCAGTGGTTCTTTACAAGGGAAAATGAAAAGTATTGAAATTACTGAAAGTGATTTTATTGCAGCAAAAGAGGGTAAAATGAATCTTGATGATTTTTGTATAAAATATAATGTTTTTTGAGTGTAAATCAAGGATTACATTATTTTCATAAGCCCATTTATCTAGCTCTTTAGAGATAAATTCAGGCCTATTATCTATCTGTATTCTCTGTGGCACCCCTCGTTCTTTGAATATATTTGCCAAGCCATTGTGTGCAAATTGTGAGTTTACGTTTAAAGGAATTGAAATTGTCAAGTAATGAAAATAGATATTTTTATAAATATTTCACTAAGAGCGAGAGTTGCATTTGCAATTTTATGCCTAGAAAATGCCATAGATCATTTTGACTTGCCAAAAAATAAATGGCAAATAGTGTTGAAAAAGCTGTGGGAGTTAACTTCAATGAAGTATGTAGATGAATGGCTATATTCTGTCTCAAAGATAATGTATTCAAGTATATTAGAAGATAATTATTCTGAGGAGTGGAAGCAATATTTATCCATAAGTGAGTATATGCAACTAAGAGAATTATATTTGACTACTCCCAATTTAATATTTGAAATTCTAGATTATATTTTTGAAATAGGTACTATAGATATGTATGGAGCGATACTTGATAATTCCAAAGAAACATTAAAATTACTTAAGCAATTAATAATGCTTATAAGCAAGGAGAACATTATCTTGCCAAATGTGGAGCCGTTTGCTAAATTTTCTATTGCGGAAAATGATGGTTGGGGAAGGGAATTTACAAGAAACGAAATTTTTGTATGAATAAATCATTGTTATATAATACCATAGCTGTCCCATTAAAATCTAAAATAGCTTGAAAAATCCGAGCCAAATTGACCTACTTTAGACGACTAGTTATCAATCGGATAAGCGGGGTCAGTTTGGTTTGGTTTTTCCACTTTATGATGAATCTACGTATTTGAAAGAGTGTGAGTTTATTGGAGTAACTGGTGGAGAGATTTTTGATTTAATAATCTTCAGATTGAAAAACATTAAAGAAAATAATCCTTCTGTCTTTAAAGTTATAAAAATAGAGGCTGAGAAAATACTCATTTATGCATCTGAGATAGGCCATTAACATTTCACATCATAACAAATACTCCAAATGCAAGAATAATACGAACGGATAAGGCTTTTAAGTGATGGAAAATATAAAAAATAAGCTAACATAACTTTCTTCCATGCTGAAAGGAAGGAATAATAAATCTTTCGATAAATTATTGTTGATGATGGGTGAAAATCCAAAGGATATAATGTCCCCCAAATTCCATACAACTAGCCTGTTAATTTTAAGGTGAGTGTTATTTGAATTTAATTCAAATAAGATGATTAATATTTCGTTTAGTGATTATTTTTGAAAGATCATAGAGTTCAACATGCCTCGCGTCTTACAACAACAAAATAGAGTACTCAGTATATTATTGGAAAAAACGGCAAAAAAGACCCCATTTAAACGGCTGGTAGATAGTCGGCTAAGAGGGGTTGTTTTCATCGTTTTTTCCAATTAAAGGATCGATTGAAAGAATATAAAGAAATAGAAATAATAGCGCCATCAAGTTCTCATTTGTGAGTGATGTTCTCCCTAAAAATAGGACAATCTAAATTAAAGCTAAATATGGAAAGAATGGCAAAAATGACCTCTCTTAGTCGGCTATCTATCAGTCGATTAAGGAGGGTTGGTGTTGTTTTTTTCTAGTAGAGAATTATTTATATAACATTACAATAATATTATATTGAAAAATCATCATGGCATTTAAATATTTTGAAAAGTACATTTCTGGTGGATTCAAGAGAGTGTGAGTTAAAACATTCTTTCTATTCTGTTTCTATGTGGAGAGAACGGCAAAAAAGACCCGATTTAACCGGCTGGTAGATAGCCGGCTAAGAGGGGTTGTTTTCATCGTTTTTTCCAGATATAACGCGAATAAAAAAAATGTCACTTAAAAAAGTATAAAAAAATCACGCCTAAGTTTAAAGAAGTTTAAACGCCCGAACCTCCGGATTCCATGCTATAATTTGATCGCTACTCCATTGTAAAAATCCAAGATTTTTGTTCTGAAAATATAATCATATTTTGCCTGGATCTGTTCTGATTGACTTTGAATCAATTTTGTTTTTGCTTCATTGAATTCAAATACAGAAGATTTTCCGACTTCATAACGGTCTTGAGCATATTTGAAAGACTCTGCAGAAGCCGCGACAGCACGGCCGGAAGCACGGTATTTTTCCTGAGCTGAGGTTGCATTCAAATAGGCTGTTTGAATCTCCTTGTATAGAGTCTTCTTTGTGTTGTCAACTATATATTGTTGATTCAAAATGTTTAGTTTAGCACTACGTACCTGATTGCGAACCTGAAATCGATTGAAAATAGGAATACTGAGGCTTAAACCTATGTTTTCACCGGCGTTATCCTTTAATTGATCGGAAAATGATTTATTGTGCCAGGTATAACTTTCATCTCCTAATCCAATGACGTCACCTTCTCTTGAGTAATTGTAATAATAGCTGTTACCATACGACATACTCAGATTAAGTTTCGGATAATATCCCGACTGAGCTATTTTCAATGATTTCTTTGAGCTTTCCAATCTGGCTTCCTGTTCTTTTATGACCGGTTTAATGGTTATAGCATTATTGTAAATGACATCAGGAGGTTGTACACTACTCATATACTCTTCAACAACATTCTGAATGACAGGTGTTTCGATATCGAAATATGTAGCTCTTTCCAGTTCCAGACTTTGTGCCAGGTCTAATAGCGAAAGCTGGAGAGTATTTTTTGCCTGGATCACACTCACTTCATCTTTTGCAACTTGAGCTTCAATGTCGAAAAGTTGAGAAGCAGGGACTTTGCCTACTTCAACTAAAGTTTTAGTGCGTTGTACCTGCAAAACAGATAATGCTAACTGTTCTTCGCTTACTTTTAATAACTCTTTATTGAATAGGGCTTGCAAATACAGAGAGGCAATATTCAGAGCCAAATCTTCTTTTGCCCGTTCCAATTGTTGAGTTGCAGCTTCCAGATCTAATTTACTTTTTGAAATCTGATTGCTAATCTGAAATCCTGTGAAAATAGGAGTGGAGCTGGAAATGTTCAGGTTTGAGTTTGACAAGGCCTGGCTTTCATAGAGTCCGCTCGATGTTTGTCCACGCCCAAAACTCCAACTTTGCCCTACCCCTGCATTCAGATTGGGAAGCCGACTCATTTTGGC
>JAVBUX010000035.1:0-3509 GCA_031554915.1 Bacteroidales bacterium
AGAGATAATAAACATACACAATATTTCTTCATAATCAGAAGTTTAGATACGTTCAAAAATAAAATTATAAAGTTTTACCTTGGTATTATCCATTTTTCTTTTTCTCAAGGTAATCGTATTAATTTGATCGGAAATTTCCACAACACCGAGGTAGATCGTTTCTTGTTCGGAGAATGTTTCGCCCTGCACAATCCAGTTGCTTACCGGTTTTGTACGTTGCCAGAAACAAAAATCATTACCTTCTTTTTGTTTTTTACAGACAACATAGCATTTGTATTTTCCGTTATCTAATCCTTCGAGTTCAAATCGAGCCATAGGTACAGCTTCAAAATCGATATTCGTCATCCAACTGTCTTCTCTTTTAGAATAAAATTCCATCCCATCATTAAAACTCATAGAAGTAAACCAGTACAAACGGGTAGTTAGTTCCTGTGCCATTAATATATGCTTCGGAGGATGAGTCAAACTTGCAGATTCTTCACTGTAAGCTGTATTTTCAAATGCGAGATTGTCTCCGTAAAAAAATGCAACGGAAGAATAATCCACATCCAAAGCATTATTTTCGGGACCATGTTCTATTGTCAACTGATAATCTTGATTAAAGTTGATTTTATCCGAAAGAAAGAAACGATATCCACCTGTTTTTGAAGTTTTCAGGTCATAGAGTAAACATCCATGAATCGGCATACTCACTCCTCTATCCCAACGATCCATGACAGCATACCATCCTCCGTTGAAATAATCTTCTGATCCGGTACCATGCATAATCATTTTTCCATCGGCAATAGAACAATCATCGCCTTCCCAGAAGAGGGTCATGCCTTCTTCCAATCCTTGAGCTATAAGCGTCGTTCCAATATAATGTCCACGACCTTTGATATTTGCAATGCAATATGGTTTTCCTTTCTCAGGATGGATTTCCCGTCTCCATTGCGCATAGAATTTACCTTCCGCGGCAGGGTTTCTCTTTTGAGAGGTATAATAAATAGTTCCGGAGACCACAATATCTTTCTGAGTCATGCCCGGACGTTGTTTGTATTCAAATTTCAGATCAGCGGAATTATCAAAAGGCATGGGCAAGTAGGAATAATTTGTACTACCATTTGTTCCAAGCAGCATACTATGCATCGATTGATTACCAAAAGCATAACCAAAAAAGTCAGCTACGGGCATATCTATCGCATTATTTGCGGCTTTATCCCAATTTGCGGTAAACCAGATATCCCTGTGATGGCCGAGTAATCCATCTCCTAAATTCAATTCCATTCCAACGATTCGTCCCACATGGCTCATGGCAAACAATTTTTCTACCTGACCGGGTTTTAGCACAAAATTGACATTTTCCGACAAAACTTCAGTCTTCTGTCCCACTTTAAATACATTGAGCTCGTGTTTCCAGACGGACTTAATCTGATCTAAAACATCCTGGTTTTTCTTATAGAGATCAATGCTGAAACTTTCTATCTTTTTATCAGGAGATAATGTTCTGAACTGTGTCTGATGAAATTTGAGTCCGTTTCCTTTGTAAACTATTTTCAAGGATTTGGAATAAGATATCGGAGTGTAACAAAAATATCCACCCACCTCATTGCCGCAAAGCGGGGATTGAAAAGGATATATTTTCCCGGAAAACAAGTCAATAAACGGGATGTTGATCCGGGGTGTTTTTTCTCCATCAAAATAAAAGCGAATCGTGTCATTCGAAGGGGTTGGAGTCCAGATACGATTGATCAATCCGGGGCCTTTTAAATCCGCAATGACATATTCATTATTTTCTATTCGCAGATAGGAGTATTTTCCGGAAAATCCGTCATCATTACCACCTGTGCGGTCATAACTCGAAAGCTGCTCTATAGCATCAGATCTGTAAACAGGCAGCTCTCCGACACTACATAAATTTTCCAGTTCTTTCCTGAATTGCTGGCTATATCCGGTTTGAATCAAAAAAGCCACGGCAATACAACTCAAAAAGATTTTTCTACACATATTTATTTTGATTTTTCGTTACCCCAAAGTTTAGGATCATTTCCCATATTTTTTCTCCACCCATGTCTCCAACGGTGTATATCTTGTCCGTCTATCAGTTTGCGGGGTTGCCTCATTTCGTAAGAAGGAGCAGTGGGTAAAGGAGATGCCTCCGATTGATACCAGTAAGCAACCGTACTTATATCCAAAGTCAGATTGTTATTATGACCATGTTCGATAGTTCCTTTCAATGCCGTATCAAAATATATCGGATCTGAAATAAAGAAACGGTAGGCGTGTGTCCGACCCATGAAGCCTATATCATGATTTACCCGTGCAAACCCATAATAAGGATGATAAAATTTAGAAGCAGGGCACCACGATGTATTAAAGAAATCTTCTGTTCCGGTTCCCAACAAAGATGCTTTTTTCTCTCCATCTATATAGAACATATCATCTCCTTCGCCGTACCACATCGGAGATGGGCACTGTACATAATAGTTAATTCCTACAAAATGTCCTTTTCCTTTGATGTCTGCAAAGACATAATTATTTGCTCCATCTTTATTTTCGCCTGGTTTACCGACTAATCCCCACTCTGTTTCTCCTTCAGGCAAAGCTTCTGTCAACTCGTGATTGTACCAGGCATGGAAACGTCCTGTTTTAGCAGGAAGTTTTTCGACCTCTGTATAATCGATATAGAAATAAAGGCAATCAATTGTTTTACCTGTTTCATTTACAAATTCAATACGGGCTCCTTTGGCAAAAGGCATCTGAAAATAAGAAGCCAATCCTGTCCCGTCACGAGGCCCGACGGCCAACGGAAGTGATGTAAATTCATAAAATTCGCCAAATCCATTACCGAAAAATGCAGAAATCGGAGCTTCTACCGATGGGAATTTGTTTCCATCCCAATACATTTTGAGGAGGATGTTTTGTCTGTCAATACGTTGAGGAGCTATCGTTACCCAAATATGATTAATGATTCCGGCGCCGGGTATTTCTACAGCGTAAGTACTATCAGGACCGATTCCCCATTTATTATCGCCGTTTCCACCTGTAACATCAGCCGAACTGATGCGTTTGGATTTCACTTTATCCTGGATGGTCAACAAACCGCCTAATTCTCCGGAAAAATTCTGAGCAACCGTTATTCCAGCCCAAAAGGTCATCAATAATCCAATTAAAAATGTTTTTTTCATCTGATTTTTTTTTTTCAAGATTAATATTATTTTTTATCCTCATCTCCCCAAAGCTTAGAGCCATTCCCGTTATTTTTTCTCCATTCATGACGCCAGCGGTGTATATCCATTCCATCAATAAGTTTTTTAGGCTGGCGGTCTTCGAACGATGGAGCCGGAGGTAATTTACCAGCCTTCGATTGATACCAATAAGCCACCGTTCCGATATCCAGAGTCATATTATTATCGTGTCCATGCTCAATAGTCCCTTTGAATGACTTTGTAAAATAGATCGGATCCGATATAAAAAACCGGTAAGCATGAGTTCTTCCCATCACGCCTATATCCCCGTTGACTCTCGCA
>JAVBUX010000018.1:0-3327 GCA_031554915.1 Bacteroidales bacterium
GTACCCGGAACTGCTGAGTTACAGGTTCATACGTTGGAGAATAATATTTTGTAAAATAATGTGCATTTCCTCCAATCTGAACGGTAAGTACTTTGGAGACAAGAAATTGAAGATATAGATTAGAATAAACACTCAAGTCCGGAAGGGCAATGACATTTTGGTTTGTACTGGTTTGGTATGCCAATTGATTGTCCCAGTGAAGTGCTCCAAGTTTCATTTTTTGATTGAGAGTGGCGGCTATGATCTGAATACTTCCTTTTTCTTGTTTGATATCAGTGCTATCAAAATAGATGTAATTAGTAACATTTTCCACATCAACACTGAGACTGGTTTTTGTTTGAGGAAAATCTATTGTTCCTCCGAATCGTATTCTGTTTATTTTGTTAAAATCTTTATTATCCCACCAAAAATATTTACTGTGGAAGTTCTTCTCATAGTATGTAGGAGACAAATCTTTGAAAGACGCCCGTCCTGTAATTGATGCCGTATCTTTAAATAAGGGTATTCTGGTTTCAATTTTTCCGCTGATATCAATATCCGCTATGTTAGCTCCGGCAACACCAAATCGTCCGTTTGCTTCGTAACGAAAGAATTTCCCTGTTCGTTTTGCTAATTCTCCGCCAATATACAAGGCATTTTCGGTGGTATTTCTATAAATGATACTAGCGTCAGCCTTATCCGGCATGAAAAAATGTCGTCTTTCATACGATAAGAATGCTGTTAGATCGAATTTAGCCCATTTGCTGAATCCTTCACGCATAGAGAGCCCAAAGGTATTACTCATTTCCCAATAAGCAGTTGTGTCGCGTGGAGCCAAACCATTCTTCCAGTTGTCCTTTCCGTAAAAAGCGTCTATTTTGGTACTGTCATCGGCATTAAACAATCGCTCCTTATTTTTATAGTTAAAGGTGTAGATAAGGCTTGATACGGGAATGAAAGTTGAATCTCGTTCAAAACCAAGGTTGTAGCGGTAATTGAGATAGTATTCGGTTCCTTTCTGACGGTTCCAGGTTTGCTGAGAGTTGCTCGATTCCTGAAAGTTTACGGGAATGGATTTTGTTTCTAATTTTGTATTGCTGATGGAAAGAGGATCTGTAATGTATCGGTCGTCGGTGATTCCTCCGTTTTCGCCATTCGTGTAATTTGTAGGATTAATAAAAAGGTGTATTTGATGACGATCGGAAATATAACTACTGAAAAAATCCCAATCCAATCGTTTTGCCGATTGCGACAAGTAGAATCCGCGGGCGTAGAGGTAATCAACGTTAAATCCGACATTTAATTTTTTTCCGAAGTTTAACGATAATATTCCAAGAAAGCGTTCTTCTTTATTTGCCCGACTTCCACCGGTATGATATGAAAAGTTTGAATAAGGGATCTTTGTATTAATATAATTGTGTTTTTCAGGAGCGAAAGCATAATTATAATAATGGTCTGCAAACATGAAATTTGAACGTTCGGCTTGATCGAAATAGATCCGGGACTGCATTGGGAGCCCCAGATTGCCGGGATAAGCCGTTGATATCGACATTCCATCGACATGTTGCCTGTTGACATAGTCTGTCAGGGTTGAGTCCGGATTTCCCGGAATGATTTCTCCTGTTCTTTTAGTGATCCTCCAGTAATAAATTCGTTTTGTTGTGTCTATTGCACTGATGGGAGCATACATTGTGTTCAGGTTCTTGGCGATATCACCTTCATCCTGCTGTATTTGCTCCGGAGTCTTAATTGAGTCGGATCTTAACGGGGAATCTCCAAAATCTTTAACCTCTTGTGCATTGAGCAACAGAGGAGATAAAAAAATGGTGAGTATGATTAAGAAATGCTTCAAATTTCAATTCTCTTTTTCAACGATGGTTTCCATTCCTTTCAGGATTGCTTTCTCATTCATTGGCAGTAACTTATGATGTCGCTCCGGCAATGATTTTTTCAATCCGTTCATTACACTTTCCAGTTTTACCATCGGAGCAACTTTCAGCATACCACCAAGGATCACCATGTTAAAAGCTTTTTCGTATCCTTCGGCAACAGCGGTGTTCATAGCATCAATCTCATAAATTCTGATGTCTTTTCGTGTCGGAGGATTTACGATTCCGTATCCATCGTAAATCAGTATTCCTCCGGGTTTAACGCTGTTTTCAAATTTTGCCAGTGACGGTTGGTTTAGTATGATTGCGATATCGTACTGATTCAGAATAGGAGAGGATATCTTTTCATCACTCAGGATAACAGTTACATTGGCCGTTCCTCCTCGTTGTTCTGGTCCGTATGATGGAAACCAACTTACTTCTTTGTCTTCCATCAGTCCGGAATAAGCCAGAATTTTCCCCATCGAAAGGACTCCTTGTCCGCCGAATCCGGCAATTATTATTTCGTAAGTCATAATTTTTAATATTTAAATGTCTTTTAATTCGCCCAGAGGATACATTGGAAGCATGTTTTCTTCCATCCACTTATTGGACTGGTCAGGGGTCATTTTCCATCCGGAAGAACAAGTCGATACAAATTCCACGATAGAAGTACCTTTTCCTGCGAGAGAATTTTCGAATGCTTTGCGAAGCATTTTCTTTGCTTTTTTGATAGCCGGAGCTGTATGTACGGTTTGGCGAGTGACTAGACAGGTGCCTTCCAGTTGAGCCAGCAGATTGGATATTTTTAATGGATAACCATTCAGTTGCTCATTTCGTCCGTAGGGGCAGGTTGCAGTTTTCATATTTAACAATGTTGTAGGGGCCATTTGTCCTCCGGTCATGCCGTAAATGGCGTTGTTGACAAATATGATAACGATATTTTCACCTCTGTTACAAGCATGTATTGTCTCTGCTGTGCCGATAGCAGCCAGGTCTCCATCGCCTTGGTAAGTGAATACCATTTTGTCCGGGTTCAGCCGTTTAACTGCAGTAGCTAGTGCCGGAGCACGTCCGTGAGCAGCTTCTTGCCAGTCGATATCGATATAATTATATGCAAATACGGCACACCCCACAGGGGCTATACCGATTGTTTTTTCTTCCAGTCCCATTTCGTCGATGACTTCAGCAACCAGTTTATGTACCACACCATGGCTACAGCCCGGACAATAGTGCATGGGATTGTTATTCATCAACCGGGGTTTTGCATAAACCAGGTTTTCAGGTTTTATAATATCAGTAAGTTCCATAATTATTTTAATTCTTTCAGTGCATTCAAAACTTCATCCGGAGTTGGTACGATACCTCCAAGTCGTCCGTAGTGTTCTACAGGAATTTTACATTCAACCGCTAATTTAACATCCTCCACCATCTGTCCTGCGTTGAGTTCGACAGTCAAGATACCTTTAATTTTATCGGC
>JAVBUX010000284.1:0-4620 GCA_031554915.1 Bacteroidales bacterium
TAACGGGATTCCGTTTGATGATTTGCCGGTATTTTATCAGCTGGCCCGGATATTTGTTTATCCTTCTTTTTTTGAAGGGTTTGGAATTCCTGTTCTGGAAGCCCTATCCAGTGGAGTTCCTGTAATTGCGGCCAAAGGATCATGCTTGGAAGAGGCCGGAGGACCGGATTCTTTTTATGTAGATCCGAATGATAAGCTTGAATTAGCAGAGAAAATCAAAATAATTTTAGATGATAATGAGTTGGTGGATTCGATGTCTTCAAAAGGAAAGGAATATGCAAAGAATTTTTCAGACCAAAAAATTGTAAACCAAATCATTAGACTCTATAAATCTATAATATGAATTTAGAATTCATCAAACGTATAAATGTTGTAAATAATTTAAGCAAACATTTACTTCCGGTATAATTCTCTTAGCTTTGAATATTTCAGTAAAATGGTTGTTGCTCCCAGCTTTGAAAGCAAAAACCCTTCGTATCCGTCCAAAAATCCGAATTGGATGAAGTATGTTTTTATGAAACGGAAATAGGAACTAAAATAGATTCCCAAGACAGATTTTTTTTTCCCTCCCTGGTAATATTGCTCTGCTGACTTGGTGGTATATTTATTGAACTTGTCCAAATATTCATCCAAATCCCGGTAGGTATGATGAAGAATCTGTTCTCTTATCTTCCCAATCGGGGCGGTTGTAATGAAGTTTTCATGTACCTGCATATTATCATATTTTCCCGAACCTCTTTCAAAAAGCCGAACCCGGTAGAAATTACTCCACCCTCCGTAATGTATTTTCTTTCCAAAACAGATTGATAAAAAATTGATTTTGAAGACCTTATTCGGATTGTTTGGCAATGAAATTTCTTTTTTAATTGACTCTCTAAGTTCCGGAGAAATTTCTTCGTCGGCATCGATCAACAAAATCCAACGACCGGAACATTTATCTATCACTGAATTTTTTTGGTCGCCAAAGCCTTTCCAATCTTCGGAATATACTTTTGCTCCGTATGACCGGGCAATTTCAATCGTATCATCATTACTTTCATTATCGACGATAATGATTTCATCAGCAATATCTTTTACGGCTTCCAGGGTTCTTGGAAGATCTCTTTCCTCATTATGTGTAATAATCCCTACAGATAAATTCATTGAATGCCATTTTTATTTAGGACTACGATATTTCAAAATAAGTTCTTCACACCGATTCGGGTCAAACTTCCGGGCTTGGGCATACGTCTTCGCCAAAACGGAAAATAGATCATCGGTAATATATAAATTCCGGAGGTTTTTACAACCGGACACCATGTCCACTTCGCAAAATTTCATCCGGTTGATATCGACCAGCTCAAAACCATAGCCTTCTCCTTGTTTGCCGAATAAGATATTCCCCGGAGTATAATCTTTATGAAATATGTTCTTTTCATGAAGTTGTGCAGTAAACCGAGCAAACTCGGTCACTACAGGAAGAGTTTCTTCCGTTTGAGGTAAATCACTTATATCCCTAAATTCACGGTTAAAACGACTTTTTTCGGAAATATAGTAACTCTTATCAAACAACCCGTTCTTTCGGATTTCAATATAACCAATCGGACAAGGTGTTTGAAACCCTTTCTTCATCAAATCCATTCCATTTTCATAAGATCGTCTTGCTTTCGACTGCCGGATATAAGCATATACAATCTTATTAATCAAATGTGGAATCTTGAAAGATTTGATAACCAACTCTTTACCATTAACCGAAAAATTTTTAATAATATTGCGCCCCTGATATATTGTTTCTCCTCCGGTTTCAAAATTTTCCGGAATTTTCTCAAAAAAATCTTTCAAATATTCATATTCAGGGCTGAGTACTATTTTCATTTGTTTAGTCCAATTTTAAGTGCAAAGATATTCATTAGACATAATTAATTGCAACTTTGTACAACTTTTTGAGAAAAGATTGTATCAATGAGAAGTTCCATAAAAAAGCATTGGCTGCTTTCGTTGAGAAAACAGCCAATGTGGAAAGCTATGGATTACACCTTAATGGATCGTTTATTGTTCTAAATTTGGGGTACACTATATATAATCATTATCAACTTTTCTAATACTATATTGGCAATCAGCATATGCGTAACTTTGCACGATAGCAATAAAATCATAAGCTGATTTATAGTTAAACGCTGTATCCTTTTTACTAAAAGTCAAAATAGAATCCATTCCCAAAAAATCTCCAATATCATTGGATCTATACCTATTCTCAAAAAAATCGCCATTAAGATTGAAGAAAGTAAGATGAAAACATTTTCCATTCGAGCATTTTTCCATGATAATACTATCATTGCCATACTTGACAAAGACTATACTGTCATAAGTGAACGATTCCTGATTGATTGAGGAAAGAGTTTGATCAAGATGTAATGTGCAGAAATAACTTCTATTCGAACTTTTTTGGCATGTACAAATTAATAGAATACATAGAAAGAGAAAAGATGTTTTTAATATTGTTTTCATCGCTATAAATTTTTATAAACCTTATTTGCATCTTCTTGAGCTTTTTGGAAAGCCTTTTTATAATCTTCCCCCATTTTTTCCAATTGTAATTGAACGGATTTATATTGTTTGTAACCCTTATGAGAAGAATCTTTATCCCTGAAAGCCTTGTGATCTTGATTTCCAGTAGTAACAGTTTTTCCTGCTATTTTATTTGTATCACTGTATCCATGAAGTTGCATTTCATGAGCTAAAGTTTCTCCAACAACAGCTTTATCAACCCCATAAGACACTACTTTAACTGAGACGACAGCCTTTCCATCTTCTCCGATTTTAACAGAATGTTTTCCAGCTCCTGGAATATCCGTTATATTTGAAGTCTCTTTAGAATAAGATGCGTCCCAAATATTCAATTTGTGGTCACTTAGCACGCCATCTTCTGTGAATTTGTAATCTCCAATAACCTGACCAGCTTTTGCAAATTGGGCAAGATAAGCACGACCTTCATCTGTCTTAACGTAATCCTGCAATGCTGCATTTGTTTTTTCAGAAACACCCCTTTCGAAAACAGGACTTCCTGTTGTTTTGCTAGTATGAGTAATACTAAACAATTGGATTACTCTTCCATCGGGATCTAGATATTTTACCGGGTTATTCGCACAGTACGCGTAAGGACTAATCGAATAATACTTCTCGGCCAGCGGATCCATCGTTGAAAACCTTCCAATCGCTGGATCATACATCCTGGCCCCGTAATCATAGACCTTTTAATCGTAGTTGTATATTTTATTTCAGGATTCTCTCTTAAAGCATCATAAATATACCAATCATAACATTTCTCTCAAAGATCATAAATATCACAAAGTTAATTCATAATATTAAACTAAATCAATTTAATGGATAAAAACACCAGCTATCCTTTATAAAGAACAGCTGGTGTAATAGATTATTTGTCGTTAGAAACGATTACCTTAACTGACAAAACATGGAAGTGCGTTACTCAACAGGCACTTGAGAACTTTGTCAAACGTGCATATATTATCATTCTACTATTAATGAAGGTTATCTGTAATAAAATACTTTCTCAGAACCATTTTTTTTCTTTATTATGATATATAGTTCATTTGCAGGCTTAATAATAGAATCTCCTATTGAAGCATATTCCCATGACTTTGGCCACAATTCTGCCATACCATTATTTTTTTCACCATTATCTTCGATGCTAAAAGTAAATACATAATGATTGTGTTTATCATTGTAAATATCTACAATAACACCTTTATATTCAACCTCTTTTATTCTTTTTTTTGCATACTCATTGACACATCCACTTAAAAAGAATACAAGTGCAAGTACAAATAATGTTTTCATTTTAATCATTTTTTTTATAACTAACATTTGAAGGTGTGAGAAATAACGGATAGGTCGTCAAAGACAAGCCAAAACTTCCTCCCCAAAATGTCTTCGAGCCGAAACCAATACCGACACTTCCCCCTTGCCAGTTATGTCCAATTAATCCTGTTCTTGATATTTGATCGGTAGAAATATCTTGAAATGCTCCCAAATTCAATGACCCAATTCCAACTGTTTCATAAAAAGAGGGTCCTGAAAGGCTAAGTGCACTTGGTTTATTGAGCCCAACATAATTTCCCAAAGATACATTAATTGATGTTGAGATGTCAAATCCTGCACCCATTCGAAATGAACTATTCAGAAATAGACCATCATTTTTAACATATCCTAAATTAAGATCAATACCAAACCCTCCACCAACAACTAAATCCCCAGAAAGAGTTAGTGCTGTATAGTCAGGAAGTGCTTTAGGTGCTAAAATTTTGTTTTCATTTGGCAAAGTTTTCTTTTCAAAAAATAATTGTTGAAAAGCTGTTCCTACGGCATTACCCATAGCATTGAAGAAACCGCCAATGTCATCAAAACTGTACTTTTTCTGTTCTGCTTGGCGAGCTTGTATAAATTGTCTAATCTCCTCCTTATCTTCTGTTTGATAATCATCTTCTGTCTCAACCCACATTCCTGTCGGATCAGTAAATCTTATCGGATTGTTTAAACAATAGGCATATGGACTAATATTATAATACTTCTCAGCCAGTGGATCCATCGTTGAAAACCTTCCAATCGCTGGATCATACATTC
>JAVBUX010000052.1:0-4563 GCA_031554915.1 Bacteroidales bacterium
ATACCATTATTAAAGAGTCTGTGCCTGATTGTTATGCCGATTTGGGATTCCGTACTGTTTCCACCAATCCTTGTGGAGAAATTCCATTGTGTCCTTATGATAGCTGCCGCTTGCTGGCAATCAACCTTTATTCATACGTAATCAATCCTTTTACGGATAAAGCTTATTTTGATTATGAGCTGTTCAAAAAGCATGCGGGACTAGCTCAACGGATTATGGATGATATCATTGATCTGGAAACGGAAAAAATCGATCAAATCTTAGTCAAAATAGACTCCGATCCGGAAAGTGAAGAAGTGAAATTATCAGAAAAAACATTATGGCAAAAAATACGTCACAAAACACTCCAAGGACGTCGTACAGGCGTTGGAATCACAGCAGAAGGTGACATGCTCGCAGCCTTGGGATTGAGGTATGGAACAGAAGAAGCAACTCAGTTTTCTGAAGACCTGCATAAAACGCTGGCAATAGCAGCGTATGGTTCATCTGTGAATATGGCAAAAGAACGTGGAGCCTTCGGAATATTCGATGCAAAACGCGAAGAAAAAAATCCTTTTATTTTACGTCTGAAAGAAGCTGATCCTCAGCTATATAAAGACATGAAAAAATATGGCCGCCGGAACATTGCTTGTTTAACTATCGCTCCGACCGGAACAACCAGTTTGATGACACAAACAACCTCAGGCATCGAACCTGTATTTCTTCCTGTTTACAAACGTCGCCGTAAAGTAAATCCGAACGATACTTCCGTAAAAGTCGATTTCATTGATGAAGTTGGGGATAATTGGGAAGAGTTCATTGTTTTTCACCACAAATTTGTAACCTGGATGGAAGCCAATGGGCATCCGACTTCGAAAAATTACACTCAGGAAGAACTCGATGAACTGATTACCCAATCGCCATACAATAAAGCAACGTCAAATGATGTGGACTGGCTACAAAAGGTCCGTATGCAGGGACGCGTACAAAAATGGGTAGATCATTCGATCAGTGTCACCATCAACCTGCCTGCTGATGTGGATGAAGAATTGGTTGGAAACCTATATATAGAAGCTTGGAAATCAGGCTGCAAAGGCTGTACAGTTTACCGTGATGGCTCCAGAAGCGGAGTTTTACTATCCGCAGAAGAGAAAAAACGCAAAGACTGTAATTGCATTGAAGCTCCGGTAATTGTAGCTAAACGCCCTCGCGAACTGGAAGCCGATATTGTCAAGTTCCAGAATAATAAGGAAAAATGGATTGCTTTTATCGGTCTGGCAAACGATCGTCCGTATGAAATTTTCACGGGTATCAATGATGAAGACGAAGGTATTTTCCTTCCCAAAAACCTGACTAAGGGTTGGATTATCAAAAACACGGACGAACACGGCAACAAACGTTATGACTTCCAATATGCGAATAAACGTGGATATAAAACAACGATTGAAGGTCTGTCCGACAAATTTGATCCGGAATACTGGAATTATGCCAAATTGATTTCCGGTGTGTTGAGATATGGTATGCCTATCGATCAGGTTATTAAGCTCGTACAAGGTCTGGAATTGAACGATGAATCCATTAACACATGGAAAAACGGGGTAGAACGCGCTCTGAAAAAATATGTACTTGAAGGTTCGGAAGCAAAAGGACAAAAATGTCCGAGTTGCGGGACAGAAAGCCTTATTTATCAGGAAGGTTGCCTGACCTGTACCAGTTGTGGTGCGTCTAAGTGCGGATAAGTGTTATTTCACGATATATAAAAAAAGGAGAAAATGTAACATTTTCTCCTTTTTTTATTCAATAAATATCTTTATTTTAGATTCTTACAAAACGAAGCAATTGCTACAATTCCCAAGCCAAACAAACCGACCACAAAATAAGCAGCTTGCATACTAATTTTATCCGATATGAATCCAACCATCAACGGAGCAAGCAACGGCCCTGCAAAACATATTCCAGACATAATGGTTAACGCCTGTCCGATAGGAGTTTTAGCCTTATCCCCTACTATACTGTAAATAGTCGGAACTATACAGGAAATACCTAAACCAATAAGCATAAAACCAAATGAATTGATTACTACTTTAATTGCAACATGATCTGATGCATTAACAAAAAGGGAAGAAATGATAAATCCTAAGAAAATACAAGTACCGGCAATTTGCAATACAGTACGTTTACTCCATTTCGTATAGGCCAGATTAGTTAACATACGACCGGTAAACATCATTACCATGAAAACAAGAAAACCTACCTGCATGGATTTAGGAGCATCAATTACAGATTGAAAATACACATCACTCCATTCAAACATGGTATTCTCAACGACCAGAGCCAGCAACCATACAATTCCCAACTGGAGGAGTAGTATCTCCGAAAAAGAAAATCCTTTTTTCTTTGCCACCGGTTCCTCTTTTTGTTTTTCAGGTTGCGATTTCACAACAGGATTAAGCAAATATTTGTAACTAAACAATACAATCGAGATTGCAATAATTGTAATGAGAGAAAAGTGATAAAGTGGAGTTATATTCAGATTGATCATTGCAAATCCAATCAAAGCACCAATACATGCAGCAAGGCTCCATGTTGCATGAAATGTAGCAATTATAGGTTTACCATAAATACGCTCCACTTCAATAGCTTGTGTATTTAGCGATATATCAGTCATATTCCAGAACATTCCAAACAAAAATAACACAAGTGTTAGAAAATAAATCCCCGGAACTAATCCAACAGCAAAAAGCGACAATATAAATCCCATAATACTGATCAATACCGTTTTTTTGCTACCGATACGAGGAAAAAGAAAGCCGACAATAGGTATTGCCATAAATTTTCCAATCGGAATTATAAACATCAAAAATCCAAATGATGTCCAGTCCGCCAATCCAAAAATCGATTTGATATCAGGCAAGCGACTGGCCCAACTGGCAAAGCAAATACCTTGTGCCAGAAAAATAAACAAAACAGCTATACGAATAATTTCCTTAGAATGAGCGGGTTGTAATTGTTGATTCATAATTATTTATTGTGTGATCTTTTTATTTAAGCCAAATCTCTATTGCTTTTCTAATAGACGTCAGACCAAAATCAGCAGGGTTAATTTCATTTTTATCTAAAAACATCAACTCGGAAACATCATCGGCCGGAGATATATCTGATGCAGACCAAGTAGTTGGTACTGTAAAAAACAGATCTACCGTATGTACTTCAAAACCTGAATATACATAAGTATTAGGCAACGAAAACAAATACTTAAAACCGTCCAGTTCCATTCCGGTTTCTTCGATTACCTCACGTATAATTGCTTTTTCTGCAGTTTCATACATATCGACAAATCCTCCAGGAAGATCTAATGTCCCTTTTGCTGGCTCTTTTGCACGACGGGCAACCAACAGTCGTCCGGATGCGTCTGTAATAAAAGCAGCTGTTGATGCACTGGAATTAAAATAATAAACAAAACTGCAATCACTGCATTTTTTCGATTTGAAATTATTTTCCTCAAAATGCGGAGATCCACATTTCGGACAATATTTAAATTGATATAATGGATGCATTGTCATTTATTTATGAGATGGCCTGGCGAATTTTCAATAACTTCACTAATAATGGTTCCAATAAATCAATTTGCAACATATTAGCGCCATCCGATTTTGCTTCCGACGGATCAGGGTGTGTTTCGACAAATAAGCCATCTACACCTACTGCAACTGCAGCTTTGGCAACGGTCTCTATTAACTGAGGCAAGCCTCCGGTCACTCCAGATGTCTGATTCGGTTGCTGCAAAGAGTGAGTGATGTCCATTACAACAGGACAACCAAATGACTGCATTTCCGGAATACCCCGGTAATCAACAACCAAATCTGTATAACCAAAAGTAGTACCACGTTCCGTAATCATTACATTCGGATTACCGGCATCTATAATTTTTTGGACAGCAAATTTCATAGCTCCGGGAGATAAAAATTGGCCTTTTTTCACATTAACCACTTTCCCTGTCTGGGCCGCGGCAACCAATAGATCAGTCTGACGACAAAGAAAAGCCGGTATTTGCAACACATCAACATATTCAGCAGCACGAATCGCATCTGTAGTTTCGTGAATATCCGTCACAACAGGAATATTGAATGTATCCCGAACTTTTTTGAGTATTTTAAGAGCCTGTTCATCTCCTATTCCCGTAAACGAATCTATTTTTGAACGATTAGCCTTTTTATACGAGCCTTTGAAAATATATGGAATTCTCAGCCTGGAAGTGATTTCAGTAATTCTCTCTGCGATATCCATCGCCATTTTCTCTCCTTCGATGGCACAAGGTCCTGCTAATAGAAAAAACGAATTTGAAGTATTATTTCTTAAATAATCCAAACCCCAACCACGAATGTTGTACAGTTCCTCAGAGTCTTCAACACGCCATTTTCTCATTTCTTGTCCTATATAATTATTTATAAATTTAATTATAGTTTCACGTAAATTTTATCGTGTAATCTGTAAAATCTGTGTGAAACATTCCAAACTCGGTGCGAAAATAACAATAAAAACAATAACTTTGTGCAAAATTTTAAGACATAATGTAATGACATT
>JAVBUX010000170.1:0-3214 GCA_031554915.1 Bacteroidales bacterium
TGTTTTATCTCCTGGAAGACCATCTGAATACAAGTAATTGTCGATTAAGTTACGGGAAGGAGAATATCCTCCATTCTCAAGAGTTCTGGAATTTGAATGGTTTACAATAGCGTTATCGTAGGAAATACCATAAATTTTAACGAATACACTTTCTTTATTGGCAGCACCTTCTCCCTGAGTCAAGAACATATTGCCATAATTAGCATACAAATCATGTCCTTCCGCCATCAAAGCCGTACAAGCATCAATTGCCAGTTGCAGGTGTTTTTGCGGATTTCCATAACTATGGTATTTAGAGCGTGTCCCTTCATACAAAGCCATTCTAGCTTTTAAACCCAAAGCAGCACTGCGGTATATACGTCCCCAATCAGCTGCAGCCAAATTGGCACGTTTAGGAGTCCACTGAGCCGCAAAATCCAAATCTGCATAAATCTGAGTGATCACATCTTCACGTGGTGAACGAGGAGAATATAATTCAGGAGAATTGATATCCAATGTTTTAAGAATCAATGGTACATCGCCATATTTGGTTACCAATAACCAATAAGCTAATGCACGTGCAAAACGGGCTTCACCCAAATAACGGTTTAAGACAGCTTCACTAACCTTTGCATTAGGGGCTTTTTCTATGATATTATTAGCCACAAAAATCAAGGCATAAGGATTTGTCCAGGTATCGGCAGTGTTTGGAACATCCCGGCTGCCATTACTGATGGTATTTCCTGAAGTACCAAAGGAATCATCTGCCCGGTTGTCGTTTTCAAAACCTGGCATATAATTATAGAGACGGTTACATGCTTTTCTCAAGTCACTTTCAGTATTCCAAAACTGTGAATCTGTAAATGTTGTTTCTGGTAACCGATCCAGGTCACATCCGGTCAAAGAAGGTATCAGGATGACAACCATTAATATATATTTATATATATTTTTCATATTTATTATCATTAAAATTATAAAGTAATATTTAATCCGAAAGCAAATGTCCGGTAGAACGGATAGTTACCGAAACTTACATTATTTGGAACTTCTGGGTCAAATACTCCCAATACATTGGTGTACTCCCATAAATCCTGACCGGAGAAGTATATACGGATCTTTTCAATATGCTTTTTGATAGGAATATTATATCCTACTTGCATGTTCTTCAGACGAAGATAACTACCATCCTGTATCCATTTGTCAGAAGGTTTATAGTTGAAATCATTTGACTGATACATCCGAGGGAAGAAGGCATTTGGATTTTCCGGAGTCCAACGATCCATGTGAATAGTCCAAGGCATATTGTATGTTTGATAGAATGGAGAAATAGCATCGGTAGCGATCAGGAATTTACGTTTGCCGATTCCCTGGAACATAACAGAGAAATCAAAATTTTTCCAGCTGAAACCTAAATCGAATCCATATTGGTAACGACCGTTGGTTGTTCCCATATAAACCAAGTCTCCGGGATTATCTGGAGTTCCGTCACCGGCACTGATTTTCTTGCTACCATCCAAATCTAAGTATTTGACATCACCCGCTTTGACATTGGCATGGTTAAATGATTCTACTCCATAATCTTTATATTCCTGATTAGTTTGATAATACCCGTCTGTTTTGTATCCCCAAACGGTATTCATCGGATAACCTTCTAAAATAGAGATTACTCCACCAGAACCAATGCTATTGATACCTGTATATTTTACGACCTCATTCTGATTATCTGCAAGATTACCTCCAATCCAATATTTAACATTGCCGATACGGTCTTCCCATTTCAGTTCAAGATCCCATCCCCAGCCTTTCAATTCAGCAACGTTGGCAGTACCTGTACCGACACCGATCAACTTTGGAAGAGTAATTGTTCCTAACATGTTTTTATTGCGTTTTACATAATAGTCGCCCATAAATGTCAAACGATTTTTCAGAAATCCTAATTCCACTCCTATATCGGAAGTTTCAACAATTTCCCATGTTTTAGAGGCAGAAGCTAAATTACTTTGATACATAGAACTTTCTTTTGCATTTCCAACAACTGTAGTCCCCTGATCCAACAAAGCGATATAGTCATATAAACCCAATACAGCACCGTTACCCAATTGACCCCATGAAGCACGGATCTTGAAGTTAGTCAACCAATCAAAATTATCTTTGATGAAACTTTCTTCACCTACACGCCATCCGGCAGAGAATGAAGGGAAAATTTCCCAGCGGTTTTCCGGAGACAGGCGAGAACTTCCGTCATAACGAGCATTAGCTTCAAACAAATATTTTTCTTTGTAGTTATAATTAAAACGACCGTAATATGACATTATAGCCCAGGTTTCGACATTATCACTATTTGTTTTTGTAGTCACATCTCCAAAGTTCAAGCTATATGCATCATTTGAAATCATGGATGTTGCCCCTGCTGTAAATTCATCTTTTCGGTAATCTAAGAATGAAGTACCAAGCAGGAATTGGAAATTATGAGTCTGATCAATATTGAACTTATAGTTTGCATTTGCCTGCATATCATTCTTGTAAGCACGATTTTTAGACCTTGTCAATCCGTTAGGGTTATTATCCTGGTTACGGATGGTATTGGCTGTTCTTCCATACCAAATAATATTTCTTCGGGTAATATCTTGTGACCAATAATCCTGGTTACGCATAGCCACTAAGTTGATCGTAAAGTCTTTTATTAAGTTCTTGATCGTCAAGTCTGCTTTACCATTAAACATTTCATAAATGGTGGAATTGGTTCCTCCATTGATCATTCGATCTACCGGGTTGACTTGTAAGTCTCCATTGTAAATTTGTCCATTAGGTTTCGGATCTTCATCCGGTACAAAATTAGGCTGACGAGTACGGATAGCATATAATTGTCCTATAATGCCTGTTGCGCCAATTGAGTTTTGGTCAACAAAAGAACCCGTATATCCGGTAATTACCTGTAAACTCAAGTATTTACTTAATTCTGTATTCAAATTTACACGTGCGTTGTAACGTTTGTTACTATCCGGTCCATAAGCCAAGACACCATCACGGGTGTAATAACCTCCCGAAACCATATAGTTGGTTTTTTCAGTACCACCACTTATAGAAACAGAGTATTCCTGCATAGCATTTACCTGATCCATTCCTTCTTTTACCCAGTTGATGTTATCGTAATAGTCCCAGCGATCCTGAGTCAGGTGAGCACGATAGTTGAAGTTCGGGTTTTTCAACCATTCAATCTGTTCAGCACGAAATT
>JAVBUX010000036.1:0-6701 GCA_031554915.1 Bacteroidales bacterium
ATTGCTATTGATTGAGCCTCCGGCGTCCCAATGATGATCGGGACTCGCCGGTTGCCATTTTCTTCTGCTAACACCAGTGCATAAGCTCCTGCTTGTACCTGGCTGAAAGTAATTCCCAGTACGTTTAGTTTGACTCTTTGTTCGTCCATTTTATTAATCTCTTCGTCCCAGGTATATCATAATGTAATACAATAAGGTCGCCAGAGAACCCAAAGCAGCAACAACGTATGTGTAAGCTGCTGATCGTAGGGCGCTTTCTGCTTTGTCGTGATTATATACATTTGTTATTCCGGAACGGTTTAACCAGACAAGGGCTCTTTTACTTGCATCGATCTCAACTGGGAGGGTGATAAAACTGAATAAAGTAGTTACTGCAAAAAGTCCAATTCCAGCTAACAGCACTGTCGATCCGACTTTGTTACCATTTCCCAAAAGAATCATACCACCTAACAATATCCAGGTTACCCATTTTGAAGCAAAGCTTACTGCAGGGACCATGTTTGAACGCATTTTCAGTGGACCGTATGCTTTTGCATGTTGTACGGCATGTCCGCATTCATGGGCTGCAACAGCAGCAGCAGCAACACTATCACTGGCATAAACGTCTTCGCTCAGGTTGACCGTTTTATTTGTCGGGTTGTAATGGTCGGTCAGGGAACCTTGTGTTGAAATCACGTTTACATCGTATATCCCGTTTTCATGCAACATTTTCTCTGCGACATCTTTTCCTGTCATTCCATTGCCTAACGGAATTTGGGAATATGCCCGGAATTTTCGTTTCAGATTCCAGGATACTAACCAGCTTGCAAGCGCTGTTCCTATAAATATTATCCAATAAGTTACCATAGTTGTTTTTAATTATTAATGAAACTTCCCCATATATCTAACAAATATATTGCCAAATGGGTTTTGTATTCATGATAAATACAGACGAGACGTAGAAAAAAATCACTCTTCTGTATATCTGATAATGGTTTGAGCGCGGTCAGGACCTACGGACACAATTTTAACATTTACACCCAGAGCCTCTTCTAAAAATGACAAATAGGCATTGAACTCTTCCGGAAATTCATCTTCACTCTGCATTTTTGTCATATCGGTCTTCCAGCCAGGTAGTTCAACATATACAGGTTTTACATCGTCATTTATTTCAAATGGAAAGTTTTCTGTTTCTGTACCATTGATATCGTAGCTTACGCAGGCTTTAATCGTATCGAAGTTGTCCATAACATCACTTTTCATCATAATTAACTGAGTCACTCCGTTAATCATGATAGCATAGCGCAATGCAACCAGGTCAACCCAGCCGCAACGGCGTGGACGTCCGGTTACAGATCCGAATTCATTTCCGTTCTTACGCATCAGTTCTCCTGTTTCATCGAAAAGTTCGGTAGGAAAAGGGCCGCTACCAACACGAGTACAGTATGCCTTGAAAATTCCGTAAACTTCTCCGATTTTCCGGGGAGCTACACCCAGACCGGTACAAGCTCCGGCACAAATAGTGTTGGAAGATGTTACAAAAGGATAGGAGCCAAAATCGACATCGAGCATGGTGCCTTGAGCTCCTTCTGCCAATACCGTTTTATGTTCATTCAGATTTTCGTTGATTAGGTGATCAGTATCGGTTAACCGGAATTTCTTTAGGTATTCGATTCCGTCAAACCATTCTTTTTCAATAGATTTCAGATCATACTGATAGTTCATTTGTTGCAATATCTCTTCATGGCGGGATATTGCAGCCTTATATTTGGATTCAAAGTTGCATAGTATGTCCCCGACTCTAAGCCCGTTACGGCTAACTTTGTCCGTGTATGTCGGACCGATACCTTTACCGGTTGTGCCGATTTTAGAACTTCCTTTTGCCGATTCGTAAGCAGCGTCCAAAAGGCGATGAGTAGGTAGGATCAAGTGTGCTTTTTTTGAGATCAGCAGACGCTTGGTCAGGTCATGTCCTGAAGCGGCTAAAGCTTCAGCTTCAGCTTTAAACAGGGCAGGGTCAAGTACTACTCCATTGCCGATAATGTTGGTTTTTCCTCCTTGAAAAATACCGGAAGGAATCGAACGAAGAACATATTTCTTTCCATCGAATTCCAATGTGTGTCCGGCATTGGGACCTCCCTGGAAGCGAGCGATAATATCATAATTGGGAGTTAATACATCTACAACTTT
This sequence comes from Bacteroidales bacterium, assembly GCA_031554915.1. Taxonomy (GTDB): domain Bacteria; phylum Bacteroidota; class Bacteroidia; order Bacteroidales; family Azobacteroidaceae; genus BNXB01. Next base: position 2,170 of record JAVBUX010000036.1, read on the forward strand.
TCCTTTACCTTCGTCGCCCCATTGTAAGCCTAATAAAACATCTACCTTCATTTTTTGTCTGATTGTTGAGAATTATTTATGTAATTTTATTTTTTTTTATTGCGGAAGAACATTTTCCACAGATACCAAAGATATATAAACTATATAAAGTAGGAGTAAACCGTTTAATCTTTTTGTTTTGAATTACTGATTTAAGTTCAATATCCTTGTATTCCTGAACAGCTCCACATTGATTACAGATCAGATGATGATGAAAATCGTTGTTGTAAGCCTTTTCATAGTAAGAGAGATTGTTCCCGAATTGGTGTTTCAATACCAATTTGCAATCCAGTAACAATTGCATTGTATTGTATAAAGTTCCTCTGCTCACTCTGAAATGTTCACTATTCATTGCTTCATAAAGTGATTCCATGTCAAAATGGCCTGACTTAGAGTAAATTAAATCTAAAATGGCATACCTCTCCGGTGTTTTTCGTCATTTTTTTACCGTGAGGTAATCTGTAAATTTCTGTTTTACAGTGTCTCTGATTCTATCTTTATCCATTATGATATAAATGGTTCAACCGCAAAGTTAATGTTTTATCTTCATATTTGGAAGAAAAAGTTGAATTCAAATTTCAAATCTTCGTGAAAAGGATTCGATGTATTGAACTTTGCCAGAATATCTTTTGAATGGAGGACTGATTGTCGCCCTAACCGTTTTAAAGAAGCCAAAGCCGTATTTTGTAAAAGGAGTGAGTCGCTAGCCAGGGCTTTATCGACGGAGTTATAATAAATGACGGCATTTTCTCCATCCACGGAAATATTTTGTGAAAATAGTCTAGTATAGAGTAGAAAACCACAAATAGCAATGTATAATTCATTCGATTGAACCCAGTTATTTGCTAATTGAGATGCATTTTGCAATTTGCAGAACAGATTCATACAAGCTTGTTCAGCCAATTCCAAATTACAGATGCTCTTAACCCAAAGTCCAGCCTCTTCAAAAGATTCCGGATTTTGGATCAGGGTCGCTAATATTTTCAATTCCCGGTTATCTTCTTTCCAAAATTGATTAGCTAATTCTGCATTCGGAAAATGCTCCACAGCAATTTTACGTAATGTTATAATGGGGACTCCATAAACCATCTTGTAGTTTATTCCTTTTTGACGTAACGAATCTGCATTGGCACCGTCACGAGCCAGAAAAACCTTTTTTCGGATTTGAGAAGTTTTGATATTCATTGTTGAAAATTAAAAATGATTCAATAAATACAGAAAATCGTGATATTTACGGAAATCATGATTTTCTGTATTAATTATATGTCGGTAAACTTGAATATTCTTTGCTATAGCGCATCATTTGTTCGCTGTATCCTTCAGAGTAAGTCACCTTTACATCAGTGATGTTTCCTTTGGGATCTTTCACCAGTTTGTAAACCGGATTCACAAAACCTTTGTATGGAGACAGATTCAGTTTTTTGTATCTTTCTAAAATTTCAGTATGCAGAGTAGGATCTACTTTGACTGCATAATTTTCAACCAAAGCTTTTGCTCCATTGAAATCTCCTTCGGATTTTACACGTTGGATTTCAGCCAGAAGTTTCCCGAATAATTCGCGAAGTTTGTCATAATTATTGATGACGACAAAGGTTTTGCCGTCTTTTTGGGCTAATTCCACTACTTTTTCAGCTTGTCCTTTTTCCAATACCCAACGAGCAATTAGAGCGCGGTTGCGCATGTGCGATTCTTCGATGGTTTTACCTGGTTCGATACGGACTAATTGAGTCATCAAACCGTTCATCATGAATTTGTAATATTCTGATTTATAAGCGTCATGATTGTCTAATAAACCTAACTCGACCATTTTTTTGTCGGCAATGAAATAGAGACCAAATAAATCGGCTCGGGTTTCTTCGATAGTCGATCCGTAAATACCCAGTGCATCCGGATCGACTCCCGGTAACAGTTGACCGGAACCGTGACCCAGACATTCGTGAAGGTCGGTGTGCATGTTGTCGGTAATGAAGCCATAATTTTTCATTAATTGACGTTCTGTGTCACTCCAGACAAATTCTTCATTAAAACCATTACCACGGGCTGCTTTATCGTAAGCGTCAGTTATGTTTTCAATTGTAACGGACTTAGAACCGTATTCTTTGCGTATCCAGTTGGCATTCGGGAGATTAATTCCAATTGGTGTTGATGGATAGCAGTCGCCACCCATTATTGCATTGGTAATTACTTTAGCACTAACACCTTTTACTTTTTTCTTTTTGAATATATCGGCTACAGGAGAGTGATCTTCGAACCATTGAGCACTGTCGCTGATAAGCACTGCACGTTTTGTTGCTTCCTCATTTTTGAAGTTGACGATCGATTCCCAACTGGCTTTCATTCCCAGAGGATCTCCATACGATTCAGTAAATCCGTTTACAAAATCAACTCTGGAGCCCGTATCTTGAACCCAATTGATACAATATTCATCGAATTTTTTCAGGTCGCCTGTTCTGTAGTATTCTATCAGTAATTCAATAGTACGTTTTTGTGTATCGTTCTCGGCAACACTTGCTGCTTTTTCGAGCCAGCCTACAATTCTCTCGATTGCCGGAGAATACAGACCGCCGACTTTCCAAGTCTTCTCGACCAGTTCTCCGTTTTCTTTTACCAGACGGCTATTCAGTCCATAAGATATTGGAGTTGTATCATTTGGATTTTTCATCTTACCATAGAATGCTTCAACTTCTTTTTGGGTTACACCTTCTCCGTAATAATTGTTTGCAGAAGTTATAATGGCATCTACATGAGGATCTTGTACTACTTTTTTAGCTAAAATAGACGGATCGAACATGACCGGAGTTAATTCCGAAATAAAATTCTCTACAGTTTCTCCTGTTTTTAATGGAAGCTTGGATGAATCAACAGATTTTACAGCTTCGGCAAAAAAAGTTTGGGTGAAACCCGGTAGAAATTTTTCTTCTCCATAATGATGATGGATCCCATTGGAGAACCATACTCTTTTCAGATAAATTTCAAATTCCTTGTAATCGTTGGAAGTTTTGTCTCCCGAATAATTTTCATAAATGGTTTCTAATGTGCGACGAATTGCCAAATTGTATCTGCAATTCTGATCAAACAGGATGTCTCTTCCTTCCAAGGCGGCCTGGGAGAGATAATAGACCAATTCTTTTTGTTTCAAACTTAAATCTTCGAATCCGGGTACCTGATAACGAAGTACTTCTAAATCGGCAAATCTTTCGACCGAGTATGTAAAATTGTCTTGTTCAGGAGCGCTTACCTTTTTTTCACCGGAAGAACAAGAAAAGCATAAAACTGCAGTTGTTATCATAATTATTTTTTGTTTCATAAAAATGTATTTTAGTTATTCTTAATTATCTGTTCCCATAATTTTGGACTTGCAAAGGTACTGAATAAATTTCAGTTGTACTATTGTCTTTATTGTTTCTATAATGTTGTGTATTTAAAATGACTTGTTTGTTTAATTTTTTGATAATCAAACAATTAACTAAAATTAACACTCAAAAAATGCATCGAATAAAAAAACATTCATTTTTTAAAAAATAAGGGATATTTATCTTAATATAGTTAATTGAAATTAGTTAATTTAATGTTTGAATTATGAAAAAGGAAAAATTTTTGATTTTAGGTGTTGTTTTAACCTTGTTTACAATGTCATTTGTGTCATGTCTTGATGATGACGATAATAATCCAAATATTTTGGATTTTGTTTATGAACCCGTTATTATAAAATCGAATGATGGAAGTAGTGTGAAAATGCGTACTCAATATGGCGACATTTTAGCTCCTCAATTGAATAAAGCAAAAGCCGGAGAATATTACCTGACTCATTTTTGGATGGATACAACACAACACCCATATACAGCATCTATAATAGATTATAAACGTATGGGTGCCGATACTATATCTATTCTTCCTTCGGGAACTCCAATGACTAAAGCTTCTGATATTTCAATTACAGACGTTGGTATCTATACTCAGGATGCACAAGCAGAAACATTATTGAAGTCAGATGTAAAGAGTGTGAAGTTTATGTGTATGGACAGTACATTTTTTGTAAAGGCTCAATTTGATGGTTCTGAAAATGGAAAAAGTCATGACTTGGAGTTGGTATTTGCCTTGGATTCTATTGATGCTACCAATCATTTGCCGATTTTTTATCTGAGAGCCAAGCCTACAGATCAGGAAATAGCACGGGATGGTTATGCCCTGAATCTGTCTCCGCTAATTGGTACCACTTTATATGCAGGAGAGGGATTCGTTGAATTCAATCTGAAGTTTAAAACAGGTGTGGACAAGGATGGGAAAGATGTATATAAGAGCTATGAGAATAATCCGGTAAAACTTCAGATTAAGAAGAACTGAGAATTGAGAATTGAGTATTGAGAACTGAGAATTTAGAATGATTTTTTCGTAAATAAGGCCAGTGGGTATTGGGGGTTGTAAATTGTCAATTGTGACTTGTCTGTTGTTGTTATTATTAAGGTTTGAGGGGTTTTTGTGAGTTGGATTTT
>JAVBUX010000300.1:0-12353 GCA_031554915.1 Bacteroidales bacterium
TAGAAGCCCCTTTTACAGCAACCCCATTTTTCGTGCAGTTCTGGACCGTCAGGTTCTCAAACCGGATGTTTTTCATTTGACCTTCCTCATCTGCAGAAAATAAGATCCCTCCTCTGCTTGGAGCACTCATGTAAGAACGACTTCTTCTGTCGTGATTGGGGTCCTCGTTTGTAGTAGTTTTAATAGCTCCTTCAATTAACAAATCCCGGATTGTAACATCATGCATATCATTTGATGCATTGATGATTGTAGCCGTACTGAGTTCCGGACTCAGGAAGAGAATAGACTCTTTTCCTTCCCCTGACAGAGTAATTCCATTTTGCATGTTTAATGGCTCTTTGAGTGTATGTATTCCTTTGGCCAGAATAATCCATTTATTGCTATTCTGGTTTTTATTGATAGCGTCTTGTATTGATTCTCCCGGTTTGATAATGATTGATCCCGAAGGATGTGAAGAGGATGGTGCGTCTAATGCTCCGGTTTTCGATGGGAGTTTAGCTTTTATATCTGGTTGAAGTACCTGTTTTTGAGCTAAAGGAGAATACTTCAAAGGATTTCTGAAAGCGGTCAATACTCCTATTGATGATTTCGTACGGGTCTGTTTTTCTATAATCTCTTTGGTATAAGGCATTTCGATCCCTTTTACAGTTTGGTAGTGATTGTAGATCGATTCGTAAATGTCTCTAAATTTTTCTTTTTTGCGATGAGATAAAATACCGAAGACGGGGATATCTCCTCCAAGCATGAATTTAGAGGTGTATTCAAATCCCAAAGCCAGTCTGTTGTCTGCAACACTATACAAATCCAATCCCTGAGTCCAGGCTACCTGTGCAGCTTTTGCAAATTCTCCTATTCCCAGTTGAACATGATCCCAATCTCTGGTTGTTTCCTGGCATTGTCCGGTTGGGTAGATGTATTTTGTGATACCTGAATTACCGATTCCATGGTAAAAACGTTCTATTCCGCGATTGAATATTTCGTGATTATCCATGAATATACCAATGCAAAACATGGTATAAATGATGGATGCGTCCCAGTTCCCATTTGCTTCCGTAAAAAAGTCTTTGATAGTTGGATAGAAAACGGTTATAACCAGACGTTTGAATTGATCCATGTCGTTTTCTGACCATCCGGAATTTGTGTGCTTTAGAATTTCTGCAGTATTTAGAAACAGAGGGGCGCTTAATCCTACATTTAATTTAGCATTATTCGCATCAAAATCCCACAAGCGATATGACCAGGCGTTTAAAATTTCAATTGCCTTGTCGGCATATGCTTTTTCTCCTGTAACATACCACATTAAAGCATGATTATATGCAGCAGAGGCACTTTCTCCATATTCCTGTCCTCCGATACTATTGGCACCATAAGGTCCTACAGAGATATGGGTAAATGGTTGCGGATTGAAATCAAGGGAAGTTTCTCTTTTCAGATTTTCAAATGCAATCTTCCATGGTTGTTTTCCGGCAAGAACTTGTTGTTTCATATACTCCAGATCTTCTTTACTTTGAGTCATTCCCGGGTGACAAAACGGTTTTGTGGCGATCTGGCTATTTCCTCCGGATTCAGGACGATAGATTGGATTTTTGCCGTAATTGTAATTCGGTTTATTTCCCATCCAAATTTTCAACAGTCCTCCGTTCATAATATCCTGATGATTGATATAGGTATATGGATAATCTTTCCCATTTAGCGCAACAGCTTGAATATAAATATTTTCAGGAGAATTATTAATAGCCTCAATTATGAAATGTTTTCCATTTTCAAAATTGATTATTGCCTTGTCGAAAATCGGGCTTCCGATCACATATTCTCCTGAGGCTGTGAATACCGGATAAAACCCCAGAGAAGATAAAATATACCATCCGGACATTTGGCCGCAGTCTTCATTTCCTATAATCCCGTCAGGCTTGTCGGTATAGAATTTTTTCATGATATGACGGGCCAGACGAGCTGTTTTCCATTGTTGGCCGGCGTATGTGTACATGTAAATAATATGATGGCTCGGTTCGTTTCCATGAGCATATTGTCCGATATTTCCCGTAAGATCAATTAAAACATCCGGGTCGGAAGGATCAAAATCAAGCGAGAAAAATGTATCTAAGCGGTCTAAGAAGATATCCTCTCCTCCAAAGAGATCTATTAAACCATAGATATCTTGTGGTGCTAGCCACAGGTATTGCCATGCATTTCCTTCTGCATAGTCCGTAGCATACGGTTTCTTTGATTTGATCGGATCGAAAACCAGATTCCATTCTCCGTTAGTCATTTTCCCTCTGATAAAACCGGTTTCTTTATCGTAGTATAATTTATAATTTTCGGCTCTTTTCTTGAAATAATTATAATCGTCTGGTTTTCCTAATTTATTGGCCATGAGGGCGATGCTAGCATCTCCGATAGCATATTCCAGTGCTGTTGCTACAGGACGGTTTTTCATGGAATCGGATGCGATTGGTTTCAGATCCCGGACATAGTTTAATCCTCTGATATCGCTCATAGCAGTTCCTTTCAAAGCTTTGTAAGCTCTTTCCGGATCAAAACCTTTGATGCCTTTCAAGTAAGCTTCTGAAATAATCTGAAAGCTATTGATACCTACCATAGTTCCGGTGTCATATCCTCTTAAGTGCCAGATTGGAAGGGCTCCTGTCTGGTCGTATATATCCAACATACTATTGATAAAATCACTTACTTTATCCGGATTGGTAATTGTGAAAAGCGGATGAGCCGCCCGGTAAGTGTCCCAGAGTGAAAATATAGTATAAGTATCGTAAGAGACTTTTTTATGAACCTTCCAGTCGGCTCCCATATAATCTTTATTATGGTCATTAAATAAAGATGGGTGCATCATGGCATGGTACATAGATGTATAAAAGATGCGTTTATCAGCTTCATTTTTTGTTTCAATCTGTATTTTGGACAATTCTTTTTCCCATTTATCCAAAGCCAGTTGTTTTATTTTTACAAAATCCCAGTGAGGTATCTCGGCTTTGATATTTTCCAAAGCATTTTCGGGGCTTACAGGGGATATCCCAACTATGAAAGAGACTTCTTTTGGAGCTTGAGCAAAAGTGATCAATCCTTTGATCGATTCTCCTTTTCCTTTCTTATTGTCAATTTGTTTGGTGTTTTCGTACACGCCAAACATTTTGATAGGAGTGGAAAATTTAATTGCAAAAAATATCTGTTGTCTTTTTGCCCAACCGGAGGAAGAGCGATACCCTTTGATAGTGTATTGATCAGCTAATTCAATATAGGTATCTGTTGATTTATCGTTGATACCTTCTTTCAAATCGATAATGATTCGTGCATTGTTTCCCTGAGGAAATTTGTATTTATGGAATCCGACACGTTCGGAGGCAGTAAGTTCAACATCTACTCCATAGTCGTCCAGTTTTATGGAATAGTATCCCGGTCTTACTTTTTCGTTTTTATGGGAAAAATGCGAGGAGTATCCGCTGTATTGTTTGGTCTCAATACCTTTATCCAGTTTTATCTCTCCCATATAAGGCATAATAAGTATATCACCAAGGTCTCCGATACCGGTTCCGCTCAGATGCAGTTGAGGAAATCCGATGATAACACTATCCCGATAGTTATATCCGGAACACCAGTCCCAACCTTTGAAGAAGTTGGATGGACCTACCTGTACGGCTCCAAAGGGAATGTTGGCTCCCACAAATACGTGTCCATGTCCGCCAGAGCCTATGTATGGATCTACATAGTCAGTGAGTCGCTGAGCTTGAGCAGAAAATCCTGATAGTAACAGGAGACTGCAGATGATACTGATGAGTTTGTTTTTGTTCATATTTTGAGTTTTTGTTGTTTTTCATGTGTGGTTTACATGAGAGCTGTACCTCACACTATCCCTGGGCTGGCACCTCTTGGCGCTGCACCCTGCTGTCTCTCCTCGGGCTGCACCCGAGGTTACTCAGATTCGCCCACTTCGTGGACGTGCTGCGGCATATCCCGAAGGGATTAAACAAAAATAGCCCCGGGTGTATCCCGGGGGGGATGATATGGGACGTAATATGGGGCGTGATATGCGATATGTGCAATATGGGATGTGGGGATATGGATGTTATGGGAAATAGGATTTGTCGATAATGATTCCGGATTCAGTCAATAATTTTTGATATTCATCGATGAAAGGCGTTTTTTTGTGGTGTTCACGTTGTTTTTTTATGTAGCCGATGATCATATTTTTATCACGGAATCCATAAGTGAGGGCTGCATATCCAACGGACCAGCCATTAAAATCAGGAAAATTTTTGTTATCCTTTAGCCATAAGGACGATGAAGTTTTAATGTCACGGACAAAATCGGCTAATGGAAGATTTGGATGTAAATCAGTAAACATATGTATATGATCCTCCATTCCATTGATACGATAAAGAACACAATTTTTTTGTTTGACAATACCCCAAATGTATCTGTACAGTGATTCGCTGTGTTCCAATGGTAACGATTTTTTTCTGAATTTAGTACAAAATACAATGTGATAAAAGATTTGGCGATAGCTTGGCATGGTTATTCTGTTTTGGTATTACTTTTTCTTACAAGTACATTACAAAGATAAAGTAATCTTTCGAATAAAAGAAATTTCATGTAAACCAATATTTCAAAGAACACGTTTATTGTTTATAAATAGTTTAATTTTTAAGTATTTTCTGACTGTAAATAACTGTTTTGTTTTCTTCTATTGCAAGTATATAAATCCCTTTTTGTAAAGGACCTACAGCCATGTCATATATTGTTCCAGAATTCATCTGTCCTTTAGTAATTAAAGCTCCTTGTACATTCAGGATCTTCACATTGAGTTTATGACCATCAGGAAAATTTCTGGAATCTATTCTCAATAATCAGTTAATTTTATCTATATAATCGAATATATTAACGGACTTCACTTTTTTTAAAGTTATTATTCCGGTAGGGTAATCGCTTTTTTTATCAATGATTGAAATATCATCAATGTTTGCACTGAAATTTCCGGAAGAGGAGTTGCCTTCATAAGCGATAAGGATTTTATCGATTGTTTTGTTGCTCAGCCATTTTCCGATCGGACAGATAATCTCAGTCCATTCTTCAACTTTTCCTCTTCCAGCAGAAGGTTTCATAGAGTTTCCGTTAATATCCGTAGCATTGACATTTTTGAGTCTGGTTCCATCGGTCATTAATAGATCTATGGTTGAGTATCTACCGTTTTCATCGAGGGGGCTGATCCAGAAACTCAGTTTTGTATCAGCCGATACGGGGATGTCAACATCAAAGAGATTGAAGTTGCAATAAGCATTCTCACCGGAGTTTCGACCTTGGTATCGTATTGAATAATTCCCGGAGTGAGAATTTTCGTATAGATTAATACATTGAGGGTTTGGTGCTACACTGTAACCTGCGACATTATTGCTGCTTTCAATATCGTGAGATTTAGCCGGTATTGCATCAAATCCGGTTTCTACGCTGGTACTGAACCAGATAGGGCCAGCAGAGTAAGGGATTCCTGCAGTTTGGGCAAGCGATTCAGAGCCTTTCATAACTCTGGTTGCTTTGCCTGCCAATCGTAAATAGAAATCGGAAGAAATATACGTTCCGTCTGCACTGTTTGTTACAAAATATTGGTTTCCAGGTATTGCAAGATAACTATCCGCAGCCTTCATGATATTCGTACCTTCATCATATTCATCGAACATAGCGATATAGAGGTTCGGAATATTCAGAGACTTGATATTGTAAAATTGTTGCCAGAAAAATTCTCCCTTGTTACGAGGAATCTCATTCTTTTTATTTTCAGAACCAGCTTTCCAGTTACTCCATGAAAATCCAGGAAATATCACCGGTTGGTAATCAATTCCTTTGGATTGGCAATAAGAAAAGTCAGGAATAAGATAGTTGGTTTTGAAATTTTCTATTCCTGAGGAGTTGCTATATCTACCTACACTCCAAGGCGAGATCATATTAAATGCATTATAGACATTTGTATATCCGGAATGCGAATCACTGGTGCCTGTACGCCAATTAGTCGGAACACCACCGATGACATAATAGCCTTTTTCTTTTAGCCAGTTGATGATTGTCAGACTATTTTCCGGGGCATTTGGGCGTGAATTTAGTCCGAAACCCCAGATGCATATTACCGGTTTGCCGTTTTGAGTAGCGTAGTTCGGTGATTCCGTTATTTTCAGTTCTTTTTCCAGATGTTCCCAATCGTTTTTGAAATAATCTACGTCATCTGCACTCATGTCGTACATCATGTAATAGATCCGGTCATATTTCTCTGCTGCTTTTTTTACTTTTACAGCTATACTGTCTCTGTTTTTTTTGAATACCCCATCTTTGGTTTCTCCCAGGAATCGTTGCAGGGCAATGCCGTCGATACCATATTCTTTCATCCATTCAAAGTGTTTATCGATTACATCCTGTTTGAATGCCGAATATAATTTGGCCGGGATGCCATCCGGAAAATTAGAAAAACCTGTTTGGAAGAGGCTGGCAGGCTCATATTCGGAAATATCCGGATAAACTTCAATACTCAGATGTCCCGGAGCCGGGAAACCTTCATTTGAACGATATTTGCCGGCAGCCCAATGTGCCCAACGTTCAACAGGAGAACCGTCGCCATAACAATTAAACCAAGCCTGGTAACCGCAAATGACTTTTCCTGTCAGTTTGTTGTCAACTTGAGCAGTGACATTTGCAAAGATTGTGACACAAAGAAAAATAAAAAGACAGTATATTTTTGTTCTCATAATATATAATTACCAATTATCAGTACGGAATGGTGTTAAAGGAATTCCATATAGACTGAAGATGCTGGCTTCGACATAGTTCTTGTATGCATATCGTACGGCCACAGGGTTTGGTACGTCTTTACACGAGACCAAAAGTCTGGCTGTTTTAGTTTCAATTTCTGCTTTTGCCGGATGGAATACTTTATCTTCTCCAGCTATTTCAAATCCTTTCAAATCGCTCCACATGGGACAAATACCTCCCTGCGCGTTATTGAAATCAATATATACTTTTCCATCCACTTTTTCCATTGATTTGTATTCGGGAGAGAAATATCCAATACCCGATTTTCCGTAAGTTTTTGCCAGTGCCCAGTATGCAAGCCTGTTCCCTACAGTTTCTTTATCTGTCGGGTGAATGAAAACAGGGTGTCCGATATCCATTGTTAATGCCATTCCGGAGTTTGGAATATCTTTCATGTTCTGGAACTGAACTTCTCTCAATCGGGCGGCAGAGGTAGCATTCGGATTTTCGTAGTTATACGGAGCAATTTGGACGAAGTAGAATGGGAAATCCCCAACATTCCATCTTTGGCGCAGATCTTTTACAAATGCAGGCATTAATTTAGCATACAGGTCGGCATTACCACGGTTACTTTCTCCCTGATACCAAATGAATCCTTTAATTGTAAAATTAGTCAGAGGAGCTACTTTTGCATTGTAAATAACACAAGGAGTTGATGTCGGATTTTTAATAACACTATCATTATCCAAAATTGAAAGATTTACTTCTTTGAATGGAGATAGAGCTTCCCGGCTCATCCAGGCTTCAACCATGGAACCACCCCAGGATGAAACGACAAGTCCTACGGGAACATCAAGAACCTCTTGAATATAGGATGCAAAAAAGTAAGCTACAGCACTGATATTTGCAACATTTTCGGACGAGTTTTCCAACCATTTGCCTTTACAATCAGGTTGAGGTATCTTGCTGAATTGGCGGACCCAGGAACCATTTTCAGAATCTGTTGTGTACATTCTGATCGGAGTCTTAGTTTTTGCCTTTGCAATTACATCATTTGAATTTTTTGTCGGTTGGCGATCGAAACCTCTCATCGGCATTTCCATATTTGATTGTCCGGAACAGAACCAGACTTCTCCGATAAGTATATTTTTAAGAACAATTACTTCTCCGTCGCTGATACTTATTTCGTAAGGACCACCGGCTGTTGGAGTATTGACAGATAGTAACCATTTTCCATTGTTATCACTGGTTGTTGTGTAAATTTTGTTATTCCATGAGGTTTTGATATTAATTTTTGACTTAGGATTGGCTTCTCCCCATAGTTTGACTGCTGTTTGTTGTTGTAAGACCATATTGTTGTCCAATATTGTCGGTAACTTGATTTTAGCCTGAAGAGAGGTGGCTGAAAATAAACTGCAAATGATGAGAATGAGGGTGTTGATTGTCTTTTTCATGATTGTAATATTTAAAATTTACTGATAAAGATAATCAGTATTTTTCAGAGAGAAAAGGGGGCGTATCAAAAATAATTTTTTCAAAAATAACTTTTGATACACTCCCTTTATAATCAATTATCAAGGAACGTGGATCTTTTCAATTGTAGTAAAGTTTTCTGCTCCCATGCCCGGATAGTTTGTTGAGGCATCATTGGCAACTGCCTTACAGTTCATTGAAATACGAATCCAGTAATCCATGTTCGTATATTTGACAGCTCTGGAAGTTTTGAATGTGATTTCTTTACCATCCATATCATTGGTCAGTGTAAAAGGCTTCGGATACAGTTCCGCATCGCGACCTGCACTCGGATTTACTGTCCGTGAAACCAACAATACAGCTTCTCTCACATCCGGCATTTTGTATCCTGCCTTTTGATTACGTTTGAAACGTACAGAACATTCAATGTAATTATCTGATGTGACAGTAGGTTTTTTTACCCATTCGATTGTTAAATAGGGTGTTACCGAAAAGTCTTTGCTAACTGAGCCTGATATTTTCACTAGTTCTCCTGCATCGTCGGCATCCAGTTTGGCATCATCATAAGGATAGAATGGTCCGCTGTAAGGCAACATACGATATTCTCCAGAGAACCATTTTGTATTACGATAAGTTCCGTCTTGTTGTACTTTCAGCGTTTGATTGCCAATGAAGACAGTTGAGTCTCCATTTGGCCAGCTGACTTCTCTCATACGGATGATGCCAGCACCGTGGGCAACCTGTAGAGGCTGGTTATTATGGTCATAGATAGTTCCCTGTATTTCAGCATCCGGGCCATCGTAGTTATCTATTTCGCAACTTATTGCCAGGAAGGAACATAAAATAATTGCTATATAATAATTCAATCTGTTCATATTATTTTATTTTTGGTAGTTTATTGGAATCTGTTCTTTTGCAATAGAGGATTTTTCTTCAGTTCATCGCTTGGAATAGTTTCGTAATAATTATTTTGACTGAAAGTAATTCTGTCGCTTGCCTGTTCGCAGTTTTTAGAATCATAGATATATTTTCCGTCAGGAATACCTGCAGCATCGACTGTAGCGCCTTTACTGAACATAAATGAGTAAAGACCTCTTTTGCGATAGTTACGAATTTGTGTGTCAAAAGTGAACCAGCGGAGTAAATCCCAGTAAATCTTACTTTCGAAAGCTAATTCTTTATATCTTTCTACGCGAATGATCTGCAAACCTCTGTTAGGCGCTTCAACAAAGCCACCGATTCCGGAAGTTCCGGCTATCCAATTGGTATAGGCCGCAGCAGTTGAAAGTTCAGATGCACTGGTTAACAGATTGGCGCCTGCACGATTCCGTAAGCTGTTGATGCAGGTGAATGCATCCTGTTGCATGTTTGCTCCGTTATAAGAATCAACACCATTTTGAGACAATTCCAAAGCAGCTTCTGCGCGATTAAGTACGACTTCAGCATATCGTATTTCAATCCATGGTTGGGTAGATTGGAATAATGATGTTTCTGCCAGTGTCATTGCAACGTTCAAATGTTTACGTCCAAAAAATCCGGTTGTAGTGTTATTTCCTCCTGCATTACTCATTTTAGGGCCATCCAAACCATTTTTGAAAATTCTCTTACCATCCACTTCATATAAGTCGGTTTGTGAACGAGGATCCGAAGTCGAGTTAATGATTGTTCCGTCGGCAAAAGGATTGGTAGGGTAATTAACTTTGTTCCATTGTGCGCGGTAGTTACTTCCGTCAACTCCATCATCGATACTGATTTTTTTGAATTTATTGACAGCAGGATCGATTTCTTTTTTGAAGATACCGGCACGCAGATCAAGTTTCATACCTCCTTTGTATAGGTTTCCCGGAAGCAATAGATTTGCGCGAAGCCTTGGTTCCGCTTTTTCCCACAATTGTTGGCAATTATCGTACACGATATAATAACCATTGGAATCAAATGCGCTGAAATGTCCTGTTGCAGGATCGATAGGAAGACCATCGAATAATTCTACCCAATCAAGAGTCGGATTAAAGCGGTCGCCATAAGTTGTCGCCATACGAGGAGGGCACATTACAGCATCATACGAGTGTACAGTCATTGTATAATCATATTTGCGTAACCAGATAGATTCTTTGTTTGTAGCTGCTTTTTCCCAGATTTCCGCATAATTTTCTGTTTTGTTTGCATTCGCATTGTGAAGTTCATACAATCCGCTGGATTCTACTAATTTAGCTGCATCCCAGGATTGTTTGAAATAGTCATTGGCACGGCTTGTAGGTATCCCTTCAAGTAGAACTCCATCAACTTCCCAGTCCGGGAATTTGATAGACCCGTAGCGTGCGGTTGTCGCGGCATGAAGAGCTACACGGCTTTTAAAAGCTGCCGCAACGTATTTGTTAGCACGACCTGCATCACTTTTAGCCGGCATATCGGCGATTGCATCATCCAGATCTTTAAGGATAAAGTCATAAGTGTCGGCATGACTTTCACGTGGAACCCATAAGTCAGATTCGTTACCAGTCAGAGTTTGAGGTTCCAGGATCTTTGGTAATCCACCGTAACGTTTAGCTAACTGAAAATAAACGTAAGCTCTGATAAATTTAGCTTCTGCGATCCAAGCTTTGGATTGGTTTGCTAATGCCGGATATTTAGGAAGATCGGCAATTAAAGTATTAGCCTGGCGGATAATTTTAAATGCACCACCCCATAAGCCGGTTCTGTGTCGTTTGAACCCTGCGTTATTACGGTTAACCATTTCTCCGGTTGAATTCCAGAAAGAGAATATATTCAGATCTACGAAGTAACCTGCTCCCGGACCTTCGCTGGCGCCATTATTATCGGTATCGTAATGGAAATCTTCCATAGGTAAATGGTTATACATTCCGGCCATATAGGCTTTGATACCATTTTCGTTATATATAGATTCCCCGGTAATTATACTTGTGGGCGTAATGTCCAGATCCACACAGGATGCGAACCAGAACACCGAGGACATTACTATTGTTGCTATTATATATATTTTTTTCATCTTTGTCTCTTTTAGTTCGTTCATAATCATGATCAGAATCTTAGTGTTCCTCCGAAGTTAACAGTCCTGTTCAAAGGATAAAGATAACCGTAGCTTTCTGTAGGTTTTTCAGGGTCAAGACCTTTTACTCCTGTGATAGTAAATAAATTGTATGCATTTACAAAAAGTCTCAAGTGTTTAATTCCTGTTTTTTCGAACAAATAGTTTTTCGGAACTGTAAATCCAATTTCTGCACTCTTTAGCCTTAGATATGCTCCGCTTTGGAGGTTGAATTTGGATGTTTCTTCAGCTCTGGTTTTTCCATAAGGATAATATCCTGATGCCCAGGTATTTGTTGGATCGTATGGATCTTTGTCCGGATCTGTTGGGTGCCATCTGTCGAAAAGTCTTTCCAGTGCGTTTCCATCCCAAGCAAGAGGGTTCAATAATTGTTCGCCATAGCCTATGTACGACATAGCAGACCCTTGTAATAATAAGCTGAAATCAACCCATTTCCACTGTCCTCCGATTGTTGATCCGAAACTCATCAACGGGTAGTTACGTGAGTCATTCAGGTTAGTGCCCGGAAGACCTTTAGCATTACTGTCGCCATTGGTAGTTGTTGCAATCGGATATTTATCCTGGTCATCGATAACTCCGTCACCATTCCAATCTTCATAAATCGGGTCTCCCGGAAGGGTACCTGCATTTGAGTAAACAGAATTGGCGATTTCATCATAAGAACCATAAGTTCCTGCAGAACCTTTACCGAACCAGATATCATTATACCGTCCTATAGTATTGTTACGCCAGTAGTCATAAGAATTGGAACGGTTGGTCTGTAATAGTTTGGTCCACATTCTACGAGTCATTTGAACATAAGCGGATACATTATAGTCAAAATCACCGATTCTGTTGCGGTGTTTTAATTCAACCTCAAATCCCTTAACTCTATCTGAATTCAGGTTTGCTTGTGAAATTCCGGATCCGAATGTACCTGGAACAACGGTGGCAGGAGTTTCAAGCAGACCATCACGATTACGTTGGAAGAGGTCCACTGAAAATCCAAACAAACCATTCCATAGATCAGCAGAAAGCCCAAGATTCAGGATTGTTGCTGTGTACCATGTCAAAGCCAGGTTAGGAG
>JAVBUX010000278.1:0-10430 GCA_031554915.1 Bacteroidales bacterium
GGTATTTGTGAAATGATTATATTTTTCCCAACTGAAATTAGCATCATATTTATCTGTATTAGCCACACATAATAGAGTTGTAATGGCTAGCGGGTGTTCCATCCATCTCTCGCTGTCAGATTGGGTTCCATGTATAAAGAAGGCTTTTCTGGTTGTAGATACGGGAGGTTTTAGTCTCTCCGAATTTCCAACTAAGTTGTTGAAATGTGACAAGTCGTTCTGATTTTTAAATGAAAAAACTATAATAGCATCAATATCGCCGATATATAACGAACTATATATGGGGTTGCTTAATTGATCTACAAAAAATAAACCCTTACTAGAGTTTTCTTGCCTTTGTTTTGCATTAAAAAAGAATTTTACTTCAACTTCTTCAAAAAAATCAGATAAATTTTTGTTATAAAAAATATGATCTGCATTTACAGAGAAGTCTTTTTTTGTGTTTATTTTCTTTATGTCATAGGATGTTAGACTAATAGATTTAATGAATGTACTTTTCTTTTGCATTGCATCCATTGTTGCATAAATATATCGGGTAATTTCGCCTCTTATCGCTTCATTTTTTCTCATTCCATCCTCATCACTTTCAAATGGATTAACAAATATTGCCGGATCGTAAATCTCGTCCCACTGCCACTTAGCCAAATGTGTCCCGTTTCCATAATCCATCAAATTATCGGTTTGACCTTCCGTTGCTTTGGCTGTTGTCCCATACTCTCCATCAAAAGTGTGACGTAATTTGAACATCCCGTGACCTAATTCGTGGGCTATCGTTCGGTTAATATCTTCTCCACTTTCGGTAAAAACATATCCGAATTGTTTACCTCGAGGCATGTCTCCGGCTAATGACTTACCCTTGATTGAACCGTCTTTCAATAGGAATAAATAGACCGTTTTGTTATCTAAACTGCCTTTAGCTGTTTTATATGCAGAGTTCATTTCTTTCATTTCATCTGTATATTGTGAAAAGAGATCACTTCCTTCCGAATATAGATCCGTATATGGATATGCGAAGTTTGCATCTGTTTCAACATTCCATTGTATTCCGACTTTTCCATAGACAGTATTCAGATATTTTTCAACTGATTGAGAATCAATGCTATTCCCATTTACTGGAACTAACATGACATTGCAGGTTTTTTTAGGATAAGATAATATCTTTAATTTTCCAAGCGTATAATACCCTCCTTTTCCATCAGGATAAAGAGCAAACAGATCCTGGGCATCGTTATCCTTGCCTCCGGCTATATGGAGTTGCCCATCTTTAGGGATGATCGTATAACCGGTTTTTGTTTTGAAAATAATACTGTCCTCTATTAGGTTTTTGTCTGTTTTATTTACTGTGAATCCTACATGTTCACTTTCGCCGGAAGGTATTAGCAGACAGGCAACCGGTTGTGAGTCGATAAATTCGTACGTATTTTTATTTACAATCAGAGATACGGTTTTGTAATAATCTTTCCAGGTGTCGAAAGAATATTTTGAATTCTCTCCTTCCACAAATTGGACAACTGCTTTATTTCTTGCAATACTGGTTTCGCTGAAACTACCTTCTGCCAAAGGTTTTCCTTTGTTCCCGATATTTTCAACACTGGTTTTACCATTTTCATCCTTTGTGAGAACAAAGATCTTTCCATCTTTATCCTCTATTGTATAGGAGTATGGTTTTCCGGAAGTAAATATTTCTTTGTCTTCATCAGGGACTTTGATATTTCCCAGAATCTTTTCTTCTTTGTCTTTGATGATGATTTCACCTGAAGAGTCGTCATATTTTCCTGTTGCTCCATCCGGAATTGAAAAATTTACTTTTACTTTATTCAGGACAGCTCCTGTTTTTGTTTGTCCTGTATCATCTCCTCCATGCCATAAACGGTCCATATCAGCAATAAGTTTCTCGTCCTTATCGTATGAGGTTTCAACGCTTCCGTCAACCAGTTGCAAGCTGCTGTTGACCTTGATTCCGTTGAATTGAACTGCTATCTTAACAAATCCAAACAATGGCAGTCTGGTCCATCCCTTTCCGGAGAAGCTACCGTTTGAGCCTTTCGCTTCAGTTACTGTTATGGGAAAGTCACTAGACATGAATACATCTCCGATATTTAATGCAGGTAAGGGTTCGAAGTTACTTTTGTCAAAGGCAGGAATCATTCCGCAACTGATTTTGAACTTTTCTTTCCAATCTTCCAAAATAGCAATATGAATATCACTATACGAGATACTTCCGTCGCTACAAACCGTTCCAACTTTGTATTCGTATTCAATATTGAATGCCAGATCAAAAATGCGTGTGTAATTTTCATTTCCTTTGATGACGATCCAGGCATTGCCGGAGTCCTTAGCTTTGTATGCGACAACAGAAATTTGGGCATTTACAGCCGGTTCCCATTCCACAATCAAATGTTCTCTGTCTTGTCGATGGAGTATGTTTTGTGGGGCATGGCAACTTTGACCAATTGAGAAGTTATAGATCTCGCTGTATCCATTATTTTCAAACAAAGAAAGTTCTTCTACGCCATCTTTAGCCATAGCCTGAACTTGCCAACCGTAACGCTTATTCTCCATCAAGTAAGGCATCATGGCATTATAGGGTAGGCTGGTGTTTCTGACCGTAGTAGAGAAGATCTCTTGTGAGTAAGGATATGCCGCCACTGTCGAAACTGTTTCGTCCCAAATCTCTTTTAGTACGAATCGATATTCGACATTACTTAATCCTTGGTGTCGTGGAGTCCATTGAAACAGAATGTTTTGAGGTTCATGAAACGGTAATATTACATTGTTTTGAGGCAGGTTCAGGATAGGAGGTCTGTTGAGAGTTACCCAGGCTCGTGCGCATGAGCTCTGTGACAATATTTTGTTTGTATGAGCTTCCGACACGATAATACAAATTTCGATCATTCCTTCCGGAAATTGTCCATTGGACAAAACACCTTGCATTTCCAGGTTTTCGGATTTTAGATAGGGATATAAATCATCTTGCGTCAGAAGATAAGGAGCTCCGGCCTGAAGTCGGATGACAGGGTAGGACAGGTAATCCTTTGTTTCAAGTCTGATACCGTTTCCTGCTTTGATACTGAAATGTAGCTTTACATCTACCATCGGCTCCATCAGGTCGCGATTTAGTAACGTGACTGACAATTTTGGCTTTATAGAATTATAGTAATCTTCTAATTTTAAGCTATATGGAGGATTTATAAATGCGGTTACCTGTACAGGATAAGTTGAACGCAAATCTTGAGATTTACATGGTAATATGCTTATGTAGAAGCATATTAGTAAAAATATTGAGAGATAGTATTTCATAATTCAAAAATGATAGTTATATCCGGTTGTAATGGTTAATCCGTTGGTTGCTAATTTATTATGGTTAAGTTTTGCGTAGTTGTCCCTGTATGCGATATTTAAGTTGAGACGATGTTTTTTCAAGAGAACATATCCGGTATTGAAACGTATATTCCAGACTGATGATTGGTTATTGCCTTCCACGAAGTTGGTGTTGTATGAAGCTATAAAGGCTGTGTTGAGTTTTTTGTTAAAAAATGGAGATGCAATATTAAAAGTAGGTCCAATTATCAACATATTTTGGCCTGTCATCCTGGTTGAAGATATGTTGAAACTTATATTTGAATTAATTTGTTGAGGTAAATACTGTATTCCATAAGCTATAGAAGCGTTACTGAACAATGATGACCCTCCTTCGGGAACAATATTTCCTTGTTTATCTGCAGCTTCCTGAAAGCTCAAATTCAAATTTAGGTTTTGAATATTGGTTTCATTCTTTTTAAAAGTGTAATTTATTGATAGTGAGATGTTTTTGGAAATTTGTGTGTAATCGAGGGTATCCAGATTGTCATAAGGGGTCAGTTCGTTTATATAGTCAAATTGTGACTTTATGTTCATATATGTTTGGAAACTGGAGTATGACAGATTGAAATTCAGTTCATCCGAGTACGCATATCCAATATTGGCGGATGCAATGAACCTGCGTGTTTGTGATTCTTTTGTCTTTTCCAGATCATCATGTTCAAGGCCCCCACTCAGCGCAATACTACCTTTGTTTTTCAGGAATGGCCGGGCATAGTTCAATGTAATATTTTCGAGATCATTATTGAAGTAGTATGCTCCAAGAGTTTTATACCCAGGGTCGATCCGTTCATATCCAATCCCGATAGTGTTGTTCATAAAGATATAGCCCAATAACACCCGGATTGCATGAAATTTTGAATTTTGAATTTCGCTTTTACTGATATCCCGATTTAAAAAACTCATTCCATATTCAGCGTTAAGATTCATGTTGTCAATTAGTTGTATGTTTCCATTCAGACTGACGGCTAGATTTTCCTGAGGAAAGACAAGTAAACTATCCGGATGCCATTTTAATGACTTGATATCATCTTTTGCCATAAAAATACTTGTCCCTATTTGGTATTTTGGTTTTTCGAATCGGATTTTAGTTCCGTATCCCATTCGTTTGTAGGCAACAGGGGCATTCGGATTTCCGGTCCCATATTCGACAGCTCGTTGCATTCGTCCATACATTGCACTGACTTTCAATGGGAATGTTGAGGCTCCGATATCAATACCGACTCCGGTAAAAAGATGTCCATTAAGCGTGTATGGAGAAAAGTTCATTGAAACGTCCCCAAAATGTCCCGTGATCCATTTATAACCGGGATGTAGAGAAAAGCGATTAGGCATTGTCGGATAAGTATAGTTTGATCCTGAATTGGTAAAGTTGAAAGCAAATGGAGTATTTATCAGGTTCATAATATTCAGATTCAGGGATCCGGTCAGATAATATGTAAATGGATCTCTGGAATAGGCTTCGTTTCCTGTATAGAAGACGGAATTTGCGGATAATCCCCCTGAGATTTTCAACAAGTTTTCTTTCGAAAAATGAGTTTTTGAATTCTCCAGATCGATTTGTTGGGATAGCACTGTAAAAGGCATACTGATAATGCTTAGTAAGAATAGGATTTGTTTCACCGGTTTAATATTTAATTGGTTTTGGAAATAAATTAGTTAAGAACAATGATCAATAGGATGCTGTTTTTTGTATCTTGATGTCGGTTACAATGTATGAATTAGCTCCTTCATTTACTGTTTTCTTAATTTTAATGGCTCCTTTTCGTCCGTCTTGAGTCTCAAACAGTATGAGTTTTGGTAAATTTATTTTTGAAGTAAAATATTCATCTTTTAATAGAGTAGGAGTGAAAGAGATATTCTTTAGTTTCAGATCATTTACCATTTCATCAAAATCTTCAATTGTGAAAAGAATATCGAATTTTTCCGGAAATAAAATAATTTTAGTTTGGATGGCATTTTTAATCGACTCGAATACAGTGTTTTGTAATCGATCAGGAGAAAGGAATGTCCAGTAGTTGAATTCAGAATTGAGTCCAAAGAATACAAAATCGATCTCCTGTCCGTCTTCGTTGTTTATTTCGTTTTTCAATAGGACTTTTCGAAGCCGGGAGGAGAAGAAACATCCGTATGATGCAGTATTGATCCCCAATTTTATATCATTGAATTTATAAAGGTTTGTATTTTCTCTGATACAGACAGTTTGTATTTTTTGTATTTTCTGTTTTAGATTGTCTGCTGTTAGGGTGATTATGTAATTACCGGGATCGTTAAATGTAATTTCTGTGTGGAAAGCTGTGTCATTTAGAATCTTACCTCCGTTCGATGACCACAGGTGTGAAATGCCATTTATAGTTTTATTTTGTAAATATCCTTTCCAGGGTGCTTCCATTTCCTCTGATTCGACAGACGGTTGCAGACTAAAATCTGTTTCTAATGTAGGTAAAAGCAATATCTTTTTTGTCACATGATAGGTTTTCCTGCCTGCTTTTGCTGATAAACGGATCTCATATTCTCCAGGCAGCTCATATTTGATGATTGGTGGATTTTTTTCTCGTGAAATAGCTGGATTCCCACCTTCAAATGTCCATTCATATTCATCGGCTCCAATTGATGAATTATTTATTTTGACCTCAGCGGGTACAAAGGAGTTGATTTGTATTTCAGGTATAAAGTGTATTATGGCGGAAGAGTCAATTTCCACATTCAATTCTTTTACCGACTGATGAAAGTCATTTCGAGCTTCCAACCGAATTGTATATTTTCCGACTTTGTAGTATCTGATTTCTCCCGGATTCTTTTTATTCGATGTTTGAGGACTTCCTCCTTCGAATGTCCAAAAATAAGAGTTTGCTCCACTGGTTTTGTTATTAATTGTAATTGTCACAGGAACTTCATAGTCTTCATTCTCAAATTTGCATGAAAATTCAGGAATTATTTCGATACTCGTTTCCTTGTAACAAGAAACTAAACAAAGAATTAAAATTATAAAACTGATTAATAACAACAGCTTGAGCCAGTTGAATTTATAAGTAGAAGTCATAGTTAAGTAAAGGTTTGAATGATATTTCCATTATGTTTTCAAAGTTAATTTGTTTTGTTGGTTTTGATATTAAAATCTATAAACTAAATACAAAGTTATAAATTGTTTTTTAGTTTTACAAATAATATTGGAAAAAATCTGAAATAAAAACGATACAGGCAGGCTTTATGCCTTATCTTTTTTCCAAAACTGGCGATATGAGCTTGTATTCTGTATGATCCAGACCGGTTTGAATATTATATCATTGGTATGATTTTATTTGTTCCCATTTGTCTTTAATATTTTCTTCTCCATCGAAATAATTTACAGTTGAACCTTTGTCAAATATTTCGTATGTTGGTGCAATAAATAGCTTATTTGAGTCCGGGTATTCACAGATATCGTATCCAATGAAGGTTCTTATGTCCAGATAAATGCAAGGTTCATCAGTATGATTATATAGCTGATGTGCACCTGCTTCTCCTTTTTCAAAAAAGATTAAGTCTCCACTATTTACAATTTCTAATCCGCTTGGGGTTCTCAATGTTGCACTTCCCGTGATTATCATAAATAACTCTTCAGCATATCTGTGGAAGTGGTATGCAGCGCAATATTGCCCCGGATTCAGTTGCCGTAAATCAAAGTTCAGATTCTGAGGATCTATCCCTTTCTTTATTCGAGAAATATCCGAGAATATCCTGAAATTATCTATTTTATTCGGGTTTTCTTTAAATTCTCTTTCGCTTGATTTTATAATTGCTGCCATATTCCAGATTAAATTATGATGAATTAATGAAAAACATCCAACTGTTTATTGTATAGTGGTTTCGATGTCGTTTCGCTTGAGATATAATTTCCATTCACTTGCTCATCGCATTTTTTACAACTGTTCATTTGTTTTTTAGCTTTAAAAATCGGTTGGTTAAATATTTTCGCACAGGTATGTCATAAAATTTCAAACAGATATAAGCTAAAGTAATACTTCCTATAACCACTCCTGCAGCACCGGGTAATGATTCCTGAAATGTGAGATTATTATTCTTTACCCAGGCATAATACAGATAAATAAAAGGGTAGTGTACCATATACAAAGGATAAGAAATGTCTCCTAAGAATTTGCATATCCGAGTAGTATATTTATCGGTTGTTTTTCCTGAAGCTCCAAGATAGACAAGAAAAGGGAAAAACGCAATACAGCAAACAGTTTCATATATTCCGTTCATCCATAAATGTTCAGCCCCACCTATGCGTGGTACAGCTAAGAGGACGACGATAGACAGACTGCATATCCAAAAAGCTCCCTTTGCCTTGGTCGCCGCTTTGAAAATACGGGAGAGGAATAATCCGGCAGAAAAAGAGAATAGTAAGCGTAAAGATCCTCCGGTAAATTCAGTTCCGGTCAGCGAATATCCAACACAAATATCACCTAGTGGCCCCAGTATGGCAAATGCTGCTAAGCCGCATCCGGCAATAAAAACTAGTACAGCAAGAGCTTTAGTCGAAAGTTTACGAATAAACAAGGCGTAGAGAATATTTCCGATATATTCAAAGAATAAAGACCAGCTTGGGCCATTTAACGGATACATTTCTCCGACACCTCGAATTTCTGTTCCCGGAGTTGCCGGAATTAGTAGCATGTTAATAAAAGTGGCAATGAGTAAAGCCCCTACAGTTATTTTTGATACATCCCAGTCAGAACAACCCTGAGTATAGAACATAATTGCTCCGATGACTGCCCCCATCGCAACCATCGGGTGCAGGCGTATAATTCTTCGTATAATAAAATCTTTTGTTTTCATCGTTCTCCAACGATTGTCATAAGCGTAACCCATGACAAATCCAGATAGTATAAAGAAGAAGTCGACTGCTAAATAGCCATGGCCGATGAAATAATCTAAATGACTTGTTGCAAAAGCTTCAGATATGTGGAAGCATAAAACTATAATTGCAGCCACTCCACGCAGCCCGTCAAGTATCTCATAATGCGGTTTCGTATCTGCAAAAGCAGCCATAGAAATTTGTGTTTTCATCTTACGATTATTTTTTGTTGTTTTGTCATGTCTTTATAACCCTCCTCGTTTTGATTTTAATTTGTCATCCACATTTATTGCCAATTGCGGCTTCTTAGTAATAT
The DNA here is from genome assembly GCA_031554915.1 of Bacteroidales bacterium. Lineage (GTDB taxonomy): Bacteria > Bacteroidota > Bacteroidia > Bacteroidales > Azobacteroidaceae > BNXB01. The sequence goes on from JAVBUX010000278.1 coordinate 8,517, forward strand.
TCATTCCAGCCCATTTATCGCACGATGTCAAAGATAGAAACAAAAGAATAGCGAACAATCCGATTTTTGTATTTTTTTCACGAGATCCTCTTTTAGTCATCAATTTTTATGTTTAATTGTCGTCCTTCTTCAGAAGCCTTTTTGTCCATTCTTGAATCTAAAATTATTCCGATGGCCATACCAATAGGCTGATTGCGAGTGGGCTGGGGGGATCATTTGTAATCTTTATATTCTGTGTTTGCTAATCCTTCTATTTCAATTTGAGGTTTTACAAATTGTTTTTTAGGAGAATCTAATAACTGTTTTTCTTCTCCGCTTGCAAAACCAAGTCTATATCCAATATTATCGTTTGTTGTCATGTACACATTATCATATTCTGTATCATCAGTTAGGATAAACAACATCACTTTTTTATCTGCACTTTTTTCTGTTATCCAAATTTGCCCTCTTGTAGTTGTTGTCCAACCTGTAGCTTCAAATGATTTTTCAAATTCCATTGGATAGTGAATATAATTAACAAAGTAACAAAAAATATCAAATTCAATGTCATAAGGAAAGGTAATTGCAAATTGTTTGTCATTTAATTTGTAAAGTCTTGGCATGGCTTGATAAGTTTTTTTATTGTACATATTACAGAAACCTGTTAAAATGCTGTCAATCTCAATACTTGTTATGTTGTTTGAGATTACAAATTTATCATTTGGTATTTCTTGTTTTGGTAAATATTCGTCTGAAGGTCTCGAGGTATCTGTATCCGGTTTTGTTTTCTGATTCATTAACTTTGTCCATATGAAATAAATTACGATACTAAGTACAATAAATATTAAAATTAATGTTTGTGTTTTCATGTCTTTATGTGTTCAATAGGAAAGTAATTTAAAAATGCAGTAAGCCTGTAAGCCGGGTTCTGTGCCTGCTTTCGCAGGTGTTTGCCATTTATCTCGACTCCGATTCTCATCGGAGCTCTAGCAGTCTACCCCCCGGCATCGGACGAGCAGTCCTACATGCGCCGGTGTACATGACCTTGCAACTCCCAAGTGGTACAGCATCCGGCATTGCTGTCGGACCTGGTAAGCTCTTACCTCACCTTCTCACCCTTACTCCATGAATGGAGCGGTTATTTTCTTCTACCTGACTCTACTCTCACGAATAGCTACCCGTTAGGTAATGGGATGCTCTGTGTTGCCCGGACTTTCCTCCCTTCCCGAAAGAAGAGCGACAAACCGGCTTACTACAAGATTAAAATCGGTAATCGGTAAACGGGAAATGTACACGGTACACGGGAAAGTCTATCCTTTATCGTGCACCGTGTACCACCGTTAACCGTGTACCGGGTAATTAGTTCTGTTTGTAATATCCTAAGCTGTCGATCTTGAAATTGCGGATAAAATCGCGCATCTTATTTACTTCAGCTTCACCATAATTGATGTAAACCTCAGCGGAACGACGATATTCCTCAGGTAATTTGTTGGTATCCTGCAACAATAAATAACCCAAAACGATATGACCAGCTGTTTCTACCAAACGACGAGCCTGGAAGTCCAGATATTCGTTGTCTTTGGTTTCAATCACTGTATTTACCATTTCTTCGTATGCTGCTGTCATTGCCATCAGTTGCTTTTTCATCGGTTCTAATTCCGGAGCATAATGAATTGTTTCATACTCTTCACGGATAAAGTTCAGATAAGTACCGGTGGTCACGTGACGGATTGCAGCTACTACCTGCAATTGCGTGGTGCCTTCGTAAATATTGGTAATACGAGCATCACGATAAATGCGCTCACAAGCGTAATCTTTCATGAAACCTGATCCTCCGTGGATTTGGATCGCATCGTAAGCATTCTGATTACAATATTCTGTATTCATTGCTTTTCCTAGTGGAGTGAAAGCATCTGCCAGTTTTTTGTATTTCTT
>JAVBUX010000008.1:0-2653 GCA_031554915.1 Bacteroidales bacterium
CGATGCCTTCCTGGGCGGCGCGGATGATATCCGATTGATTATGGATATTGAAATTGATTCCATGTATGGAACATCCGGTTTCTTTGTTTTCCAGGATGCGTTCCGCTCCGTTCCCGAATGGAATGATAGAAATTCCATTGGCACCGATGGGAGATAGTGCGGCTAACATATTCATTTCGTTATAGTTAACTTCCTCCGAAACAATATTCCTTTTGACCCACGAATTGAGAATTCCTGTTCCATTGATACAAAGCAAGACTCCTAAGCGGGTTTGTGCTGAGTTGTGATTGACATGAGCAAATGTATTGACACGAGATTGCGGATCATAATTCACATTCCCCAAGACACCGTACACTACGCCTGATGTTCCTGCTGTTGAGGCAATTTCTCCAGGGTTGAATACGTTTAAAGAAACAGCATTGTTCGGTTGATCTCCGGCGCGGTAAGTGACGGGAGTTCCGATTTTTAATCCCAGTTCCAGTGCCGCACTTTCCGAGATCATGCCTTGTATACCGAAAGTGGGTTTAATGTCAGGAATAAAATTCCTGTCGAATCCGAAATAGTCCATCACATCGTCAGAAAGTTTATTTTCCCTGAAGTCCCAGAAAATACCTTCCGACATGCCTTCGACAGTAGTGACCACTTCATTAGTTAGTCGCATACCGATATAATCACCCGGTAACATGAGTTTATCTATCCGTTCGTAAATTTCGGGTTCGTTGTCTTTTACCCAAGCCAGTTTCGCTGCGGTGAAATTTCCGGGGGAATTCAACAGGTGAGATAAACATTTTTCTTTTCCAATAGCATTAAACGCTTTCTCTCCGTAGAGAACCGCTCGGCTATCACACCAAATGATGGATGGACGTAGTACTTGTCGATTCCTGTCTATCAGTACTAATCCATGCATTTGCCACGATATTCCGATTGCTTTGATATCTTCTGCATGGATTCCGGATGTTTCCATGACAGATTGATGTGCCAGTTTCAGGTTTTTCCACCACATTTCCGGATCTTGCTCTGCCCAACCGGGTTTCACCGCATGGATATTCATTTCTACTTTCGGAAAAAAATCCGAAGCTGTGATTTTGCCGGTTAAAGCATCCACCAAGCATGCTTTGACCGAAGAACTGCCGATATCGTAACCTAATAGATACATAAATAATTGAAAATTTAATTACCTCTGAGTTTTTTATATAGAATTTTGTCGAATTTGTAATAACGGGCGGCTCGGTGCGAAACATTTTGTTGTTTTTCTTCCAAAGGGATCAGATATTCCATTCCGAGCATTTTCTTGTGAAAATTACGTACATCATATTCCTTATGGTAAATGGCTTCATACAAACCCCTGAGTTCTGCTGCTGTGAACTTGTTAGGTAATAATTCAAATACGATGGACGGTTCCAATTCTACCCAACGACGAATTTCGGAAAGAGATTGGTTTACAATCTGATTGTGGTCGAAAGGCATCTGAGGCAATTGATTCAATGGACACCATTCGATAGACCGGTATTTAGATATATTGTTCAATTTGCGATCAATATTGCAAAGGGATAGGTAAGCAACCGTTATTAAACGATTGATTTTAGTAGAATACGCTTTGTCTAACCATTTGATATCTTTGGGATTATTCGCCCTGTTGGGAGACGCAAAGCAACGGAACTGATGCATGGCCAATTTTTTTATTCCTGTCAATTCGAATAAGATACGACTGGCGGCGTCATCTACATCTTCTTCATTGTAGATGAGGCTTCCCGGAAGTTTCAATTCTTTGGGTTCATCAGAATCGGAATTTCTCCGGACCAATAAAATATTCAACTGGTTACTGTTGATACCGAAAATAACACAATCTACTGATACATAGGTATGAATGAAATTTGTATTCATGGTTGATATTGCGATTACTGCAAAGATATAATTAATTTTAATATAGAATATGATTTTTAGATTTATTTATTTTGTAAATAATTGTTTCACAGATTGTTGTATTTTGTATTAAATACAATAAGGAGTGAGCTCATATTGTACTTGAAACATGAAGAAAGTTTATGTATATATGCTTATGCATGGAGTTTGGAAGAAATTAAAGATTAGTCAGTCTGAGATCTTTTTTACAATAAGAAAGATTTTAATTGAAAAAAAATAGGATAACTTGATGCCGATAGTTTTTAAAGCGTATTTTATTGATTGAATTGTTGTATATTTGCAACAGAATTGACAGATTTGATTTCATTATGAAGAGAATTCTACTTGTAATTGTGTTTTTGATGATTTCTTTCCAAGCTTTACTTCTTGCACAGGAAGTGAAGTTTAAGGTTACAAATCCTGATGTGGATCGTACTACTGTAGAATTTACCATCACAGGAAACAAAATTATGGTGGAAAATGCACCTGTTGGAAAAAAAATAGAAATTTTCAGTATCATTGGATTGAAAGTGACGGAAATAGAATTTAAAAATCCGACAGCAGAATACATACTGAATATTCCTAAAGGGTATTATATTTTGAAATTTGGAGAAACTGTGCGTAAAATAGCTATTCGATAAACTATTTTTCAAAATAAATTATAGTAAAAACTTTGAAAGATTTAAAAGAAAATTTATCTTTGCACCGCCGTTTGAAAAAACGAAGATCAAGAAGAGTCTTGGAAGTGTGG
>JAVBUX010000067.1:0-7971 GCA_031554915.1 Bacteroidales bacterium
CAATGCGCCCTTCTCGCGTAAAATATTGACGATATTAGCAACAGTAGAACCTTTTTGTCCTATCGCCACATAAATACAATATACGGGATTTCCTGCAAGGAAATTATCTCTTTGATTGATAATAGCATCGATAGCAATGGCTGTTTTTCCGGTCTGACGGTCGCCAATAATCAACTCACGCTGCCCACGACCAATCGGAATCATTGCATCAATCGACTTAATTCCTGTCTGCAAAGGTTCATTCACCGGTTGACGGAAGATAACTCCCGGAGCTTTGCGTTCAAGTGGCATATCGAGCAATTCGCCCTGAATAGAACCTTTCGCATCGATAGGTTCGCCCATCGGATTGATAACACGACCCAGCAACCCTTCCCCTGCAGGGATAGAGGCAATACGTCCGGTACGTTTTACAGTATCTCCCTCCTCTACCAAATCGGTAGAACCTAGCAATACAGCTCCGACATTATCTTCTTCCAGGTTCATAACAATGGCCATAATTCCATTTTCGAACTGAAGTAATTCCCCTGATTCAGCATTACTCAAACCAAAGATGCGAACGACCCCATCACTGACCTGGAGCACAGTACCTACCTCTTCGAATTTCACACGGGTATCAACCCCTTCAAGCTGCATTTTCAGCACTTCAGAAACTTCGCTTGCTTTTATTTCAGGCATAACTCTTTATTTTTTTAATTTTCCTTCTATCAGCTCTTGTTTCATTTTTATCAACTGACTCTTGATACTCGCATCCAACTGTTTATCATTTAATTCCAAAACAAATCCACCTATTATATCCGGATCTGTATAGGTTTCTAAATCTACGATTTCCTGTGTTTCATTAGCAACCAAACGGATAATGTCTTGTTGAACTTTCTCCGAAATCTTATCAGTAGTGGTCAGTTTAGTGATAACCACTCCTTTTTGCTTACGATACCAGGTCTGATACATCAACGCAATAAATAAAGAATACTTTTCGCGTTTATGATCAATAATCAATTTAAGTAACTTTTTATAAGATTCAGATACAGAACCACCTCCACCTGCGGTAATCAGGATTTTTTCCTTTTCACTTGCAGGAATAGTAGGGTCTTCCATTACCTTCGACATCGATTTGAAGGCAAAAAAATGACTGCTCAGCAGTTTCATTTCTCCATAAAGCCGAGTTTCCTCCTTCTTTTCCAAGGCAAACTCATAAACTGCTTTAGCGTATCTGACTGATATTCTGCTTGAATCCATGCTTCAATTTTTTTGTGCTTCATCGATAAGCGTGTTCACCAATTCCAGTTGAGCTTCTTTATTCTCAAGATTCCTTCTCAAGATTTTTTCGGCAATACCGATAGAAAGCTCTGCCACCTGGGAACGCACATCACGAATAGCATCATCTTTTTCTTTTTGAATTGCCATACGAGCCTCTTTGATAACTTTATCAGCCTCAACAGCTGCCTGCTGCTTAGCCTCTTTTATCATCTGTTCCCTCATATCAGCACCTTCCTTAAGCAGACGAAGTTGTTCTTCTTTAGCCAGGGCCAGGATTTTCTCACTTTCCTCTTTGATTCCTGCCAGGCGATCATTAGCTTCAGTTGCGGCTCTAAGTGAATCTTCAATAAAAGCAGCACGCTGATCGACCCCTTTTATTATTACAGGCCAGGCATATTTTGCCAATACAAAAAAGACAACTCCGAATGGAATAAGCATCCAGATTATAAGACCTATATCCGGCGTAAACAGTTCCATATTCGATAATTATTGTATAAAAATAGCCAATGCACAAACAATAACTGCAAGGAAAGCAACTCCTTCAATCAGAGCCGCAATCACAATCATATTTGCACGAATATCGTTTACAGCTTCCGGCTGACGAGCAATAGCATCCATTGCCTGTCCCCCAATTTTTCCAATACCTAATCCGGCGCCAACAGAAACAATACCTGCACCTATTGCTGCTCCCAATTTAGCTAATCCTGCGCCTGCAGCTGCTTGTAATAAAATCGTCAGTAACATAATTTTTTTCTTTAATGATTATTATTCGTTTTTATTTTATTTCTTATTCTTTAATGACTTGAATGATGCTGTACACGACCCATACCTATAAAAACAGACGATAACATTGTAAACACGTATGCCTGGATGAACGATACCAAAACATCTAACAACATCATAAAAATTGAAAATACAACAGATACGACAGATACTCCTGCAGCAACTGCAGGGCCAATCATAGCAGAGAAAACAAAAATAAGGCTTACCAATACCAAAATTACAATGTGACCTGCCAACATGTTGGCAAACAAACGAATCATCAAAGCAAATGGTTTGGTAAAAATTCCCAACAGTTCAATGAATGGCATGATAGGTACAGGTACCTTCAGCCATAGAGGAACATCCGGCCAGAAAATTTCTTTCCAATATTCTCTATTACCGAAACAGTTTGTAATCACAAATGTAAACAGCGCCAATACCAACGTAATAGAAATATTCCCGGTAACATTAGCCCCTCCCGGAACAAGAGGAATTAGCCCCAATAAATTATTGAAAAATATAAAAAAGAATGCCGTCAACAGATATGGAGCAAACCGCCTGTATTCCGGCCCCAAACAAGGTTTAATCACATCATTCAAAATGGATAATATCAACATTTCCATGGAACCTGAGAAGCCACGTCGCGGTGCAAACGGGTCTTTTTTATAACCCGAGGCCAAGGAAACAAATAACAAAATCAATAATACTGAAGCCAGACAAATGGAAGCCGCATTTTTGGTCAGAGATAAATCAAAAGGTCTAACATCTTCTCCTGAAGCTGATGCCTCAACAATTTTTCCTCTATAAGCTTCTGCAGCCGAGATATGAAAACCCTCATAACTCTTTCCATGAGCTAATTTTGATGATGAAAAAACAAACCAACCCCTATCCTGACTTTTCACAATGACAGGAAGTGGGATAGAATAATGATGTTCTCCTATCGTAAATAAATGCCAATCGTAGGAATCCAATACATGCGAAAAAATCAGTTCTTTCATATCAAACGATTGCTTCTCATGCTCTCCTTCCTCCGCCTTCAATATCGAGACCGATACAAAAAGCAGGCACAAAGACAAAACCACTTTGGCTATGTAATTATTATTGCAAAACTTCATACTTCCTTGTTTTTATTTAGCTGTTGCGAGTTCTTCATGACAATTGTTTCAAAAACAAGATAAACAACATAAAATATCACAAAAATACCGACAAAAGCCAACAGATGTGCTTTATCCAAAACAATACCTAACAACAAGATTATCAGCGAACAAACTACTCGTATCAAACGCATGAGCATCAGCTTCTTCACTGACATCCTTTCCCCTTTTTCGACACATTTTCCAATCATCATCGAAAGAGGATACCCATCAACTAAGTATAGTAACGGTATCAATATGAAATACTTAGGAGCATATTCCTGCCCATACCAGAGAAAGAAAAGATATACGCCTAAAGTAAGGGTGAGTACAATAACCAAAAGGATAATATATGTCTTAATTCCTTTACTCATCTTAATAATCAATCAATACAAACTGAAACCACATTATTTTTTGCCTCCACAAAACCTCCGTTTATGGTTATTTCTCGATCTTCACCATTGACACGATAAACCAAAGTCCCTTTTTCAAGTGAAGAAATAATGGGAGCATGCCGTTCTAAAATCGTAAAACTACCAATTGTTCCGGGAAGAGTAACCAGTTCTGTCTCTCCGGAATACAATATTTTTTCAGGTGATACAATAGTGAGTTGCATATTTTCTTATTTTACGTTTCCTGTCAACTTAGCCGCTTTTTCCTTCGCATCTTCAATTGTTCCTACATTAAGGAATGCCTGTTCCGGAAGATCATCTACTTCACCATCCATAATCATGTTGAAGCCCTTGATTGTATCTTCAATAGAAACCATGACACCCGGAACTCCGGAGAAAGCCTCTGCCATAAAGAATGGTTGCGACAAGAAGCGTTGCACACGACGGGCACGATTAACAACCTGTTTATCAGCTTCGGAAAGCTCTTCCATACCAAGAATAGCAATGATATCCTGCAATTCTTTGTAGCGTTGCAACAATTGTTTTACACGTTGAGCCGTATTGTAGTGATCTTCTCCAGTAATATTAGGATCCAGAATACGGGATGTTGATCCCAATGGATCCACTGCCGGATAAATACCTAATTCCGAAATTTTCCGGTCAAGTACCGTTGTTGCATCCAAGTGAGAGAAAGTCGTTGCAGGAGCAGGATCAGTTAAATCATCTGCAGGCACATAAACAGCCTGTACAGAAGTGATTGATCCATTTTTAGTTGAGGTAATACGTTCCTGCATAATACCCATTTCAGTAGCCAGTGTAGGTTGGTAACCTACAGCAGATGGCATACGACCAAGCAAAGCCGACACCTCAGAACCAGCCTGAGTAAAACGGAAAATATTATCGATAAAAAATAAAATATCACGTCCGGAATCTCCGCCGGCATCGCGGAAGGATTCTGCAATGGTCAGACCCGACAAAGCTACTGAAGAACGGGCTCCGGGAGGCTCGTTCATTTGTCCGAAAACCAAAGTTGCCTGAGACTTAGCCAATTCATCATAATCTATTTTTGACAAATCCCATTCACCTCTTTCCATGCTTTCTTTGAACTCTTTTCCGTAACGGATAACACCCGATTCAATCATTTCACGAAGTAAGTCGTTTCCTTCACGTGTACGTTCACCAACTCCGGCAAACACAGAAAAACCATTATGTTTTTTAGCAATATTATTAATCAACTCCATGATCAACACAGTCTTACCAACACCAGCACCACCGAAAAGACCAATCTTTCCTCCTTTCAGATAAGGAGCAAGCAAATCGATTACTTTAATTCCGGTAAAAAGGATTTCCGTAGAAGTAGAAAGATCTTCAAATTTTGGCGGATCACGGTGGATAGGAGCTACATTTTCCATTGAAATCGGTTTCATTCCATCGATTGTTTCTCCGATCACATTCAACAAGCGACCTTTTACCTGATCACCTGTCGGCATAGAAATGGGAATACCCGTATTAACAGCCTTCACTCCTCTTTGCAACCCATCGGTAGAGTCCATTGCTACAGCCCGGACTGTATTTTCCCCAATATGTTGTTGAACCTCAACAATAAGCTTTTTTCCTCCTTCACGTTCTATGACTAGCGCATCATGAATTTTTGGTAGTACTTGAGAACCTTTCTCATAAGAAACGTCAACGACAGGTCCGATTACCTGTGAGATAATACCGTGTTTTTCAGACATAGTGTATATTTCGTTCAATTATTATTAGACCTAATGGCTCAAGAATTAAGGTATTTTTTTTGAGCGTAACGGCAAAGGTAGTAAATATGATTTGAAATAATCAAAGAAAGAACGTTTTTTTTCTTTTTGGGAAATTTGACCATTACTTTTGGGCTTTTGAGCAGAATTGATAACTTTGCCACATGAATAAAGACTCCGGTTGGGAAGATTTTGAAAGACTATTCCGCAGATATTATAAACCTCTGCGAAGTTATGCCTTTCGCTTTCTGAACGACAAGGATTCCTCTGAAGATGTGGATGTTTTTTTCGAACTCTGGTCACATCGCAATGATCTTCCATTGGACGATTCAATCAAATCATATCTCTTCAAAGCTGTTTACAATCGATCCATCAACGTCTTGAATAGTTATTCTGTACGTCAATCCACCCCACTGAATGCTATTTCTGATCAGGAGTTTTTACATCAAATATTAAAAACACAGAATCAGGAAAGTAGTCTATTACTAAAAGAACTGGAAGATGAAATACAAGCTTTTGTAGAAACATTACCCTCACAATGCCGCAAAATATTCATCCTCAGCAGAACAGATGGGTTAAAAAATAAAGAGATTGCCGAACAATTGGATATCAGCGTCAAAGCGGTTGAAAAACAAATCACAAAAGCGCTCACAGAACTACGCATCTACCTAAGAGAAAAGGACTTACTATTCATTTTATTTTTATTGAGATTTTTTTAACAGTGAAAAGGTGGGGTTAATTCATTTTCATTTGTATCACTATTAGACGAGTAAATCATGGAAGAAAATTCATTCGATATTAACGAAATAATTATCCGATACTTAGATGAATCGTCAACAAAAACGGAGCGGGAGTACCTGTTTGATTGGTTGAAACAATCAAAAGCAAACCAGAAACTGTTTTTGGAAACACGCGATCTTTGGCTTTCTTGTGTATCTAATACTGAAAATAATGAAGAAGTAGAAAAAGCTTTGACTGCACTCAAAAAACGAATCAGAAAAGGGGAATGGAATGTCCGGGAAAAGGGATACAGGCCTCTTATACCGTTTTTACGTATTGCTGCAATATTGGTCGTAGTATTTGGCCTTGGATGGTATTTCCTCAGGGATACATCATCCTCGAAAGAAGAAGACACTACTGCTCAGATGCTTTACTCTAAACGGCAAAAAGAGCCGGTAATTTTGCCTGATGGCAGTCGTGTGTGGCTTGAAGTCAACACAAAACTGACTTATCCTCAGACATTTGCTCCCGACAGGCGGGAAGTAAGCCTGAATGGTAGTGGTTTTTTTGAAGTTGTACCGAATAAACAGGCTCCATTCCATGTAATGCTTGGAGATCTGGAAATCAAAGTACTTGGAACTCAGTTTAATGTTTCGAATTATGAAAATCAGGAAAATATAGAAGCAGTGCTCGTTTCGGGAAGCATACTCCTCTCTGGTCCATCCCTGAAGAAACCTGTTGTACTTTCTCCTAATGAAAAGTTCAGTTATTCTCGGTCAACGAACGAAATATCGACTCAAAAAGTAAAAGCATCCGTATATCTTCCATCTAATGTGGAAAAAGAAGCGGCTAAATCAGAAAAAGCAAACATTCAGCCACGAAAAATATCCGGAACAGTAAAAGATAAAAATGGGAATCCCCTATTGGGCGTTGTTGTGAAAATATACGAAACCAACAAAGGCACAATTACCGGCATAAATGGAGAATTTACACTGACGATAGAAGGAGAAGCAACAATTGAAGCATTATATATAGATCATAAAATTTATTATCAATTCATTGATTCAGATACACAAGAAGTAAATATCGTTTTAGAAAAAGATTGATTATAAATCAATTAACATAACTAAAATAAATAATCTGATAAAGAAATGATTATGAAATATTTACAATCTATTATCTTGATTTTTTTTCTGGGATCTAATATTCCAACTATGGCAAAAGATCCGAAACCTATTGATTTTACAAAATTCAAATGCACATATCAATTTAAATTTATCTCTGATACGCTACTACCAACCGTTTATCAGAATCATTAAACGCATCGTTCTATTTCCTGAAAACATTACAACTGAGTTTTGTTGTGGATCATTATTGTAATGAACTTAATTCTGGTAATTACAAAAATTTTATATTTGCCGACATTACCTCATCGTATCTTTTAGGAAACCGTTGGGAAATAGCTTGTGCCATCAGAAATATCTTTGACGAAAAATATTATTCATATTTTATTGAAAATGAATTAAATACATATCATCAAAGATATAAAATACGGCCACGAAACATTTTACTATCTGTTACATACAGATTTTAGTTCTATTTCTTTACTTTTACGCTATCAGCCTCAACAGCAGTCATTCCGATCTTTTCAAAACCTTTCTTCAGGCTTTCTGGAGTCGTTTTATCTGTTTTGTAAGTAACTTCCACTGTCCTGTCAGCCAGATTACATTTTAAATCGGTTACCCCTTTTTCAAAAGCAATATTTTTTTCCACTTTAGCCTGACAATTCTTACATTCCATGTCTTCGACATAGAATTTTACTGTTTCTTTGCCTTTCTTTTTATCCTGTTTGTTTTGCGCGAATGTGTCGTTGGCCATAAACAATGTAAATATGGCGCTCACTAGTACTAGAATTACGTGTTTTGTTTTCATATCAATTTAAATTAACTGTTA
>JAVBUX010000148.1:0-3207 GCA_031554915.1 Bacteroidales bacterium
CTTTATCCCCGGCAAATTATAGGCTAATACAACTGCCCCCATACAAGTCGGAATATGTACGACCTCTGCCGACGCTAATTTCAATTCTTCATCTGAAAGGTAAGCATCTGACGCTCCGAAATCAACTGTTTTATCCATCAGACTACGGATACCTCCGCCACTTCCGATCCCGCCGTAAGTAACTTTATTCCCTGTTTTGTCCGAATAATTTTTAAATAGTATATTGTAATAGGGCAATGGAAAAGTAGCTCCCGCCCCTGTAATTTCACTCTCTGATCCGGTTCCTTTGTTTTGTTTTCCTCCACATGCGGTCAACAACAACGTAGCAACGATTAAGTACAACACTTTTTTCATCTTTCTAAAATTTAATTGTTTCTAAACATCTTTTCGAGTACAAGATTACGAAGATAATAATATGATCTTATTACAATCCTGTTACATTTTTGTTGCATCATCTTTTTCTTTTTCATAAAACGTGTTCGCACACATTTTTGTTAAGAAAATTCATTACATTTGTTGCTCTTAATTTTAAATTTAATATCATGCAAAGACGCGATTTCCTCAGAAACACGCTGACAGGAGCTGCTGTTCTAGGAGCTACCAACTTCATTCCCGGCGGAGTTTCCAGAGTATTCGGACAAGACGCTCCGAGTAACCGTATTCGCATCGGACTAATCGGATGCCGCAACCAGGGATGGAGCAACCTACAAGCTTTCCTCCAACATCCCGGAACTGAATGTATTTCTATCTGTGACATAGATGATGAATGGCTGGGTAAGCGTTCGGCCGAACTGGAAAAGAAAACCGGGAAGAAACCGGATCAAATGGTAAAAGACTGGCGTAAAGTGATCGACAATAAGGATGTTGACCTGGTAATTGTCGGAACACCCGACCACTGGCACTGTTTACCATTAGTTGCAGCCTGCGAAGCAGGAAAAGATGTTTATGTAGAAAAACCATTGGCAAATACTATCGAAGAATGTGATTTGATGGTAAAGGCTACCCGTAAATACAACCGTATTGTTCAGGTAGGACAATGGCAACGTAGTGATCCTCACTGGGACGAAGCTGCAGCTTTTATTCAATCGGGCCAACTCGGACGGGTTCGTACAGTCAAAGCATGGGCTTATCAGACCAGTAAATGGACATTACCTAAAGTCCCCGATTCTACTCCTCCCGCAGGAGTGGATTATGATATGTGGTTGGGACCTGCTCCCAAACGCCCGTACAACGATAATCGTTTCCATTATAATTTCCGCTTTTTCTGGGATTACGCAGGAGGATTGATGGCCGACTGGGGAGTCCATCTCCTCGACTATGCCCTGAAAGGGATGAATGTAGGATTACCTCTCTATGTGAACGGAGCCGGAGGTAAATTTGCATATCCCGACGACGCTATGGAAACTCCTGATACTCTGATGGCTACCTACAGGTACAAAGATTTCAATATTATCTGGGATCATGCTTGTGGTATCGGCACAGGACTATTCAACCGCCCGGAAGGAGTCGCTTTCTTCGGAGAAAACGGAACCCTTCTTTTAACCCGTGCCGGTTGGGAGGTGATGGCAGAAAAAAATAATTCAGGACGCAACTTTCCTTATTGCTATCCGTGTGATAATGAGCGTAAAACTCCGACTCCACGCATGGAAGCCATTGAATGGAAAAAAGGAGAAGGAAAAGGATTATTTCTTCACACCGGTAATATGCTGGATTGTATGAAGAGTCGTCAGTTACCAAATGCCGACATTGCTATCGGTGCAGAAGTTGCGAAACTGGCACATATTGCCAATATTTCCTGCCGACTTGGACGAGGATTGAATTGGGATGCTAAAGCAAATAACTTCGGTCCGGATAAGCAAGCAAATGAATTTATTAAAGCTCACTACCGCGAGCCTTGGAAATTGCCAAAAGTCTAAAAATACATCAACACCCAATTCTATATTTTGACTATAAAATTGGGTGTTATTTTTTACTGTATTTTGGATTCCTTTTTACTCCTGATCGATTGAAGTCGTCTCTGGTTTCGCTTTTATCAATAAAAACAAAGAATCCAGTTTTATATTATTAGAATATTTCCTTGTGTCTTTATCCAAATACTCCTGAATGTATTCTTTTCTATGCTTTGTCAAGGGATGAGTACTCACAAATTCAGAAAGATTTTTTGTGCCTGAATCCGAATCTTCTTCCTCATCAGACGAAATGGTATTGAACAATTGAATGATACCCTCCGGATCGATTCCCGACTTTTGCATAACTTCCAATCCTCTGATATCGGCTTCTTTCTCCATAATACGCGAATATTGGAGCCCTTGAAAAGCATTGATATTTTGAAAAACAATAGAAGTTATAGTTCCAAGATCCCCCACGATCAAAGAAACGACAAAATAACCGGAAAGAGACCTGAATATACTTTTCATCGAATGTTGCAGTTCAACATGAGAACTCTCATGAGCCAACAACGCAGCTAAAGCTTCCGGTGTTTGAATAGAATCTAAAATTCCGCTATAGACAGTAATACGTCCCCCAGGGAGTGCAAACGCATTTACAGTTTCCGAATTCAAGACTGTAAGCGTATATTCATACTCGCGATCCAAATGCATTTCTTCAAAAAACTCCTGAAGTAACGCTCCCTTTATACTATCTTCAGTAAAAGATTCTGCAGAGCTTTCATAAGCTGCATCACCTATCGATTTCTCTACAGACTTCGGCACCTTGGTTGCCGTATATTCTGCCACATTCGGGAGAACCACCCTGAATAGAAGATATCCGATAAGCAATAAAAAAAAGATAAATCCCAAAAGAACGACCCATCCTTTTGTCAGAAAATGAAATAATTGCTTTTTAGCAAAGGAAAATTGAGGATATGTGAATTTAAAGGAGGACAAAAATGTTTTATCCGTCACTTCGAGCACCTGAAATGGATAATTTCCATACTTAATACGGGTCTTACCTCCAACCTCTATATCTTTTTTTGAGATGGCATCAATATCCCAGTTTAAAATTTCACTAACTTGTCCGGTTTCTTCATTTAAAATCCTGATTACAATAGTTCTTCTATCAAGACCCACCTCACATGAGAATGGTTTGGAGACTACCCCATTAAAATATTTACCCTGAAATTCTGTCTTCATGCTTGTTTAGTTTTCATTTACACTATCAAAACTCATACCAACGTAGAGGAAAAACATTATAATCCGCTAAATGTAT
>JAVBUX010000013.1:0-4313 GCA_031554915.1 Bacteroidales bacterium
TAATGCCTGGAGATTATTTTGCAATCAATACGCCTCTTGCAGAGTATCAGAAGCTGATTGCAGAAAATCCTTCATTGTCCCCTGTCGATTTACAGTATTTCATAGATCATATTGGTGTCGATCTTCATGGGCGGACAGGAGGTGCAGTTTCACTTGCCGTAGGTATGGCGCATATATTCAATAATATTCCTTATATGGATAAGTTGATGGCTTATTGGTACAATTTTGCCATCATGTTTGAAGCTGTATTTATTCTGACTGCGATCGATGCGGGAACCAGAGTTGGCCGTTTTTTCCTTCAGGAAATGATTGGGCGTGTTATTCCTAAATTTGAGGATAAAAATTGGCTTCCAGGCTTGCTTATTGCCAGTACAATCTTTACTTTTTCCTGGGGGTATCTGGTTTATACCGGTAATATCAGTAGTATATGGCCGTTATTCGGGATGAGTAATCAATTGTTGGCCGCTTGTGCTTTGATTGTCTGCACGACCATGTTGATCCGGATGAACCGGCGCAAATTGTCTTTGTGTACGGCTATTCCTGGTATTTTTATGGCTCTTGTAACCTTTTGGGCAGGTTATATACAGGTTACAGTCAACTATATTCCTAAGCAGCAATATTTGCTAGCTTCATTAGCAGTTTTGGCAATGCTATTGATGCTGCTTGTCTTTGTAGGGGCGTTTAGAAAGTGGATAAAATTATCCAGGATTAAAACGACAGTCGCTGATCAATATGGGGAGCAGGTGAAAGAGTTGGTTGAGGATTAAATATGTTTCTTAAGCCTCTCTTGCTTGCCTTAAAGCTTCTTTGATTTTTTCTGCATCTGAATAAAGTTGCTTGGTATCATCCTGCCAATCGCTCAAATCCCGGTTGAAATATTTCATTTTTCCGGGATATGCACTGCGGAAAGAACCATGAAACTCTTTAAGCCCGGTTTTTTGTGCCAATTCGAAGATGTTTTTTTCCGTGATTCCGGCTCCGGGCATAATGACAATCCGGTCTCCGGCCTGCTCAATCAGTTTTTTGATAACTTCAGCACCTTCCAGAGCTGAGTCTTTTCCTCCGGATGTCAGAATCCGGTCGCAGCCGATGCTGATTACGTCTTCCAGTCCTTTGAAAATATCATTACAACGGTCGATAGCACGGTGAAAAGTCACGCTCATGCCGTAATTCCTTGCAATCTCCAAAAGTTCTTTGCTGCGCTTGATATCAATAGTACCATCCGGATTTAAAAGTCCTATTACAACACCATCACATCCGGCTTCTCCACACATTTGGACTTCCGATTTCATGATTTCGAATTCCAGATCATCGTAGAGAAAATCTCCTCCTCTTGGACGGATAATGACATTTAGCTTGATATTCAGTAATTTACGTGTTTTTTGGATTTGAGCCAGAGATGGAGTCGTGCCTCCTTCTGCTAAATTATCACACAACTCAATACGATACGCTCCTCCTTCTTGAGCAGCGAGTGCGGAACGAACGGAATTAGAACAAACTTCGAGATTGATCATAATATTTTCTAATAAAGTTGCAAAGATAAGATTTTCTGTTCCAAACATACGCTTTTTGTTTTTTTTACGTTATTAAACATGTTTAGCTAAATGGATATCTATGTTAGATTATATAAAAGGAGAAATTGTTGAATTAAATCCTGCATCAGTAGTACTCGAAACTGTCGGTTTGGGCTATTTTTTGAGTATTTCGTTAAATACTTACAGCACTCTCACTACATCAAAAAATGTGAAACTTTATGTATATGAAGCTATACGTGAAGATGCGCATCAACTGTTTGGGTTTATAGACAAAAAAGAAAGAGATCTGTTTTTATTGTTGATCTCAGTTTCCGGTGTTGGAGCCAATACAGCGAGGATGGTTTTGTCGTCACTCTCTACATACGAATTATCTTCTATCATTTCGACAGGAAATTCCAATGCTCTGAAAACAGTCAAGGGGATTGGAGCTAAGACCGCAGAAAGGATAATTATTGACCTGAAAGATAAAATCAAATTTACAGGCGAAGCAATTCCTGCAGGAGAGCAGTCTCAATTGACGGGAACTGCTGCAGGAGAGGCTGTATCAGCGCTTGTTATGTTAGGGTTTAATCAGGCTGCGTCTCAGAAGGTTGTCGGAAAAATCAACAAAGAAAATCCACAATACACAGTAGAAGAGATCATTAAGAATGCTTTAAAAATGCTTTAATGAAAAATTGGGGCAAATACATACCGGTATTATTAGTTTTATTTGCAATCGGTGGAGTCTATTCATTGAATGCAGACCGTTCTGCAATTAGTATGGAAAACCCGGAAGTGAGTCTGATTTATGAAGATCCTCAACAACAAGACTCTCTTACTCAGGTGAAAAATCCGAAAGATACGACAAAGCTGAAGTATCCTGTCGCAAAAACAGCTCCGGACGAGTATAATGATCTGAAAACGATACATCCGATTGACCTGCAAAATCCACAATCTTTTGACAAGGAATTTATTTATGATCCGGTAACTAATCGTTATATATATAAGGCTCAGATAGGAGGAATGGATATAACAACACCACTGACGCTAACTCCTGAAGAATACCAGAACTATTCTTTCCAAAAAAGCATGAACTCTTATTTTAAAAAGAAAAATAATGAGGAATTTGAAAAGGATGGAAAAAAAGAAGATGTATTGTCTGGTTTGGGCTTTAAATTTGATCTTGGTCCTGCTGAAAAAATATTTGGTCCCGGAGGTGTGAAGTTTACTCCAAGTGGGAGTGTGGATATTAAAATGGGAATCACTCAAACAAAAAATGGTAATCCTACCTTAACGGAAAGTCAGAGGAATCGGACGATATTTGATTTTGATTCACAAATACAGGCCGGTGTAAATGCTTCAGTCGGGGATAAGATTGGTTTTGATTTTAATTATAATACAGAAAGTACATTTGATTTTGATTCCCGTAAACTGAAATTGGGGTATGAGGGGAAAGAAGACGAAATCATAAAAGTATTGGAAGCCGGGAATGTAAGTATGAATACCTCCAACTCTTTGATACGAGGAGGGGCTTCTTTATTCGGTATTAAAACTGAACTGCAATTTGGAAAATTCAATATTGGAGCGGTTTTTTCGCAACAGGAAGCCGAATCTAATACCGTTTCATCACGCGGACAGGTTCAGACGACGCCTTTTGAGATTAAAGCAGATGCATACGAGGAAAATCGACATTTCTTTTTATCTCAATACTTTCGTGATAATTATGATAAATCGATGAAAACTTTACCTAAACCATCATCAGGGATTATGATCACTCGATTGGAAGTTTGGGTTACTAATAAAAATGCAAATTTTGATGAAGCTCGTAATATTGTCTCGTTTTCAGACCTTGGAGAAAGTGCAGCTCACATTAGTAATCCGGATTTTGTACATCCCAATGCCAGTGGAATTATTATCCCAAGCAATAACACGAATGATTTGTATTTGAATTTGGTGAATAATTATCCTAAAGCGAGGGATATAAATACGGTAAATCAGGCTTTTCAATCCACTTCTCTGGAAGGAGGACGTGATTATGAAAAAATAGAAAAGGCACGTCGTCTGAACTCTACGGAATATACATTTAATGCTGAATTAGGATATATTTCATTGAGTGGAACTATTCTTCAGCCTGATGAAGTACTGGCAGTCGCTTTTGAATATAAAAATGCAAAGGATGGAAATTATTATCAGGTAGGGGAGTTTACTTCTGATAATCCGGCTAATACGGATAATACTCTGTATCTTAAGTTGTTGAAAGGTACGACTATGTCGCCGGATGCTCCATTCTGGGATTTGATGATGAAAAACGTTTATTATCTGGGAGGTATAGGTCTTCAGCCGGATCGTTTCAAACTGAATATTAAGTTTCAGAATGATACCACAGGAACTTATCTCAATTATATTCCGGAAGGAAAAATAGCTAATCAGTTGCTACTTAGGGTGATGAATCTTGATAGACTAGATGCAACAGCGAATCCGAATCCTGATGGTTATTTTGATTATCTGGAAGGCTATACTGTTCAGTCCCAACAAGGTGTAATCATTTTCCCGGTAGTAGAACCTTTCGGAGAACACCTGAGAACTAAGATCGGTGATGATGCGATAGCTGATAAATATGTATTTCAGGAGCTCTATGATTCGACATTGACAGTTGCCCGTCAGATCGCAGAGAAAAACAAATATATCCTGGTCGGGGAATATAAAGGATCCTCTTCATCCGGAGGTATAAATATGGGAGGGGCCATGATTGCTCCGGGATCAGTGAGAGTGACAGCGAATGGTGTTGCACTGATTGAA
>JAVBUX010000142.1:0-3809 GCA_031554915.1 Bacteroidales bacterium
AAATGCCTCTTTGACCGATGATTCCGGAAATGGAGTCGAAATTACAGGCTATGGTAAAAAAGCGCTTCGTGCCTGGTTACAGGATGGTTGTATCCATCTGTTGGTTGCCGACTATAATAACGGAGGTTCAGAACCATTTTATGGCTCTCCTTTTACTTCCGATCGTATCAAAGTGAAAAAAGGTGATGTACTGAAAGGTGATATGATTTTTAAATTGAAATAATATGAGACTTTCAGTTCTTGATATTTGCATTTTTGTAGCCTATTGTCTGCTCATCATTTTCATCGGACTTTTTGTTTCGAGAAACAAAAAAGGGAAAGAAAAAGACAGCAATGACTATTTCCTTGCCGGTTGTGGTTTACCTTGGTGGATCATCGGGGCGACAATCATTGCTTCAAATATATCGGCCGAACAGTTTATTGGGATGTCCGGTTCCGGTTATGCTATCGGACTGGGTATGGCCACATACGAATGGATTGCAGCTTTAGGCCTGATCATTGTTGCCAAATGGTTTCTTCCGATATTTCTGAAAAAACGTATATATACGATGCCTCAGTTTCTGGAGCAACGTTTTGATTCTCGGGTAAAAACCGTAATGACAATATTCTGGTTAGCTGTTTTTGTCTTTATAAACCTGACATCGATCATGTATCTCGGAGCGTTGACTATTCAAAATGTGATGGGTATTCCGTTGATATATGGGGTGTTGTTTCTAGCTGCTTTTGCCGGGATATATACTATTTACGGAGGAATGAAAGCCGTAGCGGTTACCGATGTGGTACAAGTGATATTTTTAGTAGGAGGAGGATTGCTTACTACTTTTATAGCAGTTAATGTCTTAGGTGGAGGCGAAGGTATATTTAAGGGATTCAGTAATCTTTATGAAACTTCAAGGGATAAATTCCATCTGATTCTTAGTCCGTCGCAACCCGGATATAAAGATTTGCCTGGCCTGTCGGTAATTATTGGTGGTTTATGGGTTGCAAACCTGTATTATTGGGGATGTAACCAGTATATCATTCAACGTGCTTTAGCCGCAAAGTCGCTTGACGAGGCTCAGAAAGGGATGCAGTTTGCCGGATTATTAAAATTGCTGATTCCTTTAATTGTTGTGGTACCAGGTATAGCTGTATCTGCCATGAATGTTAAACTGGGAAAATCGGATGAAGCTTATCCCTGGTTATTGGCAAATGTGATTCCGGAAGGCCTCAAGGGGCTTGCTTTTGCTGCCCTTATTGCAGCTATAGTAGGATCTTTAGCTTCTATGCTGAATAGTATTTCCACTATTTTTACTTTAGATGTTTATAAATCTTATATGAATAAGAGTGCCAGTGAGAGAAAGCTGGTGAGAGTCGGGCAGTTAAGTGGTTTTGTTGCGATGGTTATTGCTATTGTCATCACTCCGATGCTAACTAACCTTGATCAGGCATTCCAATACATTCAGGAATTTACCGGTTTTATCAGTCCGGGAGCACTTGCCATATTCCTTGCAGGATTTTTCTATAAAAAGGCATCTGCTAATGGCGCTCTGTTAGCTGCCTTAGGTACATTTATCTTCTCTGTGATTATGAAGTTTGCTTTCCCTGAATTACCATGGATGGACAGAATGTTAATCGTATTTATCCTCTGTTTCCTTACAATTGTTGTTACGGCTTTGATAGAAAAGAAAGGGGTCAGTGAAAAAGCAATAGAAATAACGCCGGGATTATTTAAAACCTCAAAGTCATTTAATATTATATCGGTCATCATTATCATGATACTAATTGTGTTTTATTCATTGTGGTGGTAGATAAATTAAGAATTAAAAAATAAGAATTAAAATGAAGAGCAGAGATCGAGTTATTGCAGCTTTGAATCATGAAGAAACAGATAGAGTCCCGTTTCAGGCGACTTTCACTCCGGAGTTTGCAAATCGTTTGCGAAAGCATTTTGGTTTGGAACCTCGTTTCTCAGAACCGCATCACCGCGAATGGTATGGTTATGATCTGGAAATACTGACAGGTCAGGATGCTCTACAAGCCGGTGTGGGGTGGTTCACAAATTATTATTTAAAAGATGAACCGTATGCGGATAATTGGGGAGTCAAGTGGAAGATAGATCCTTATGAAACGCCTTTTGGAGAAGGTAAATATACCAACCTGAATGGCGGACCATTGGCAGGAGATGAGCCTGATGTAGATAGTTATAAGGCTCCGGATCCGAATGCTCCTGGATTGTACGACCATGTAGACAGACTGATACGGGAATATAAGGATGAATACTACATTATTGGCCGGGTGCATTGTACTATATTCGAATCTGCATGGGCTTTACGTGGTTTTGAAGATTTGTTGATGGATTTATATGTAGATCCGGAAATGGCTAATAAAATCCTGGATACGACATTTTTATATCATTTGGAAGTATCTAAAAATTTAGCTCGCAAAGGAGTCGATATGATTTGGCTGGGTGATGATTATGGTTCTCAAACCGGTCTGTTACTGAATCCTGATACTTGGAATGAATTTTTTAAACCTCGTTATGCCCGTCTGTGTAAGGAGGTTAAGGAGATAAATAAGGATGTCAAAATCGCATTCCATTCGGATGGTTGTGTATATGATATTATACCGGGATTAATGGAAGCCGGAGTCGATGTTTTGAACCCGATACAAACCGAATGTATGGATCCTGCTTTATTGAAGGAAAAATACGGGAATAAACTATCTTTTTTCGGAGGAATGGCCGTACAATCGACTTTGCCGATGGGAACGGCAGATGATATACGGAAAGAATACGAATGGCTGAAAACCACTCTTGGTAAGGGTGGTGGTTGGCTTTGTGCTCCTACGCATCATGTACAACAGGATACTCCTGTGGAGAATTTTCTGGAATTGGTGAAATGTGTTCAATCAAAATAATATGTAATTATGGATAAATCAAAATTATATGAAGCTGTTTTAAAAGGCAAATTCAAAGATGCAGTAGTTGAGACTGAAAATTTACTTGCCGCAGGCGCTGATCCTCAAGGGATTATAAATAATGAATTGATCCCTGCGATGGGAGAGATAGGAGATCTGTTTGAAGCCGGAAAAGCCTTTATTCCGGAAATGCTTTTATCGGCCAAAGCGATGAAAAGTTCTTTGGAAAAAATTAAACCGCATCTGGCGCCCGGTAGTGGTTCCAGTACAGGAAAAGTTGTTATTGGAACAGTAAAAGGCGATTTGCATGATATCGGTAAAAACCTGGTTGCTTCTATGTTGGAGGGCGCCGGTTTTGATGTCCTGAACCTTGGAATTGATATTCCTGCGGAACAGTTTGTGAAGGCTGTCATCGATAATAAAGCAGATATCCTATGTCTTTCGGCATTGCTGACAACAACAATGACGCAAATGGAGGTTATCATAAAAGCCTGTACAGAAGCCGGAATCAGAGATAATGTCAAGATCATGATAGGAGGAGCTCCTGTTACTGAACAGTTTGCAAAGCAGATAGGAGCGGATGCTTATACCGATAGCGCTCCGGGAGCAGCTGAGTCTGCAAAAAGATTAGTGGGGAAAATCTAAATAAATTACTTATGGAAAACTTGAAATTATGGACAGACCAGATATTTTCCAGGAAAGATAGGGTTGCAATCCCTATTATGACTCATCCGGGAATTGAACTGATCGGAGCAACAGTTAAACAAGCGGTTTGTGATGGACAGACTCATTTTGAGGCAATTAAGGCTTTAAATGAGCGGTTCTCGCCTGCTGCAACGACTGTGATTATGGATTTGACCGTGGAAGCAGAGGCCTTCGGTGCTGAAGTCATCTTTCCGGAAGACGAAATC
>JAVBUX010000033.1:0-2504 GCA_031554915.1 Bacteroidales bacterium
CATTACGGTTTGGGGATAACAAGCATTGAGATGTGGTCAGGATCGTCCCGTGTCCGTCACTTTCTATACTTCCACCTTCCAACACACAGTGCATCATATTTTTATAGCCGACTTCCGGAGCAAAGGTCTTGCTTTTGAATAGCTCACGGGTAATCTGATTATCGTGATTGGCAGCAAATTTCATTCCCCAGCCGTTGAATGTGAAATCATAAATATATGGCTTGCCATTCACTTTCACAGAGATAGCTCCATGATCACGCGCCCAGGTATCGTTAGTCGGTAATTCCCGAAAAATTACTTTATCCTGATCTAAATTTCCTAAAGATTTGATAACTTCTTGTTTATCAACGCATACTATCAATAGTTTTTCACGCTTGATAATTTCTTTGGCAATGGAAACATAGCAATCTGTTACTTCATCCAGGATATTTTTCCAATCGGTACAAGAATGGGGCCAAGTCAATTGTACCCCACTCTGAGAATCCCATTCAGCAGGGAACTCTATTTGTAATTGATTCATGTTCATCCTACAAAGGTAGTGATTTATTTTATTCTGAATCTTATTCTTCCTTTCTTGTAGGCATCCATACTGATTTTAGAATTTCACAAACAATCCGGCATTGATGATACCTTTGTATCCAAATCCACTTTCGATATACAAACCAAAATTATTTCCCACCTGGATGCATAGTGGAGAAATCTGAAAGTTGAAAAATGGGCTGTTGTCGATCGAAGTTTTGCCATTCTCTTTTACTTCTTGCCTGTTAACGGTCAGCCCGGCGCCGACAAAACCATACATCTTGAAATTTTTCGTATAAAGATACTTATATTCCACTTCGGGTGCGGCTGTGAGATAATTGTTTGTGGATGTTCCGGTTTTACTTCCCTCAAAATTAACATCCGACTTAAGAAGGCTATAAGATAAAGTAGCTCCTACAGATAACCGCTTGTTCAATCCATATCGATAGGCCAGAGAGAAATTTCCCAGTGACTTATCATTCGACACAGAATATGTGCTTCCGCTCAGGGCGGTACTAAAAAGATCAGAATAATTGTTAATGAGTTCGTTACTACTCCAAAGACCTGCACCACCTCTTAGTTCATTCCTCTTAAAATCCGAACCGGATTCTTGGGCAAACATTAATGTTACCGTGAGAATTTCCAACAAGCAACAAAAAAAAACTTTTTTCATACAATTAAAAAATTAGTTTATAAATAAATATCGTTAATTAGTCTGAATCAAGAGTCAAGACAGAATGCTAAAATGGCTGCCGCTCATAACATGATTCGATAAATTAACTGATTGCAAAGTTATGGAAGACGGTATTAGGATGGATCCTGATAAAACAAGAAAGTCTGATTACGTAAAAAGAGAAGTATTTCTCAGAAAAAAAAATCTGAATCCGTCATTTTTTGGAAATGTAAATATCTAGATATCAATTTATAATAGAATTATTCTTCATCTAATTTAATCAGGACGGCATACTGATAAGGGGTATGTCCGATTACTCTCTTAAATTCGCTGAAAAAGACACTCCTTGATTTGAAGCCCGATTTATCTGCATAGTATTCGACTATGCGTCCTGGTTTTTTTTTCATCAATTCCACTGAATATAGTACACGATAGGTATTGATAAATGAGTAGAAATTCGTTTCGAATTCGCGGTTCAGTGTTTGCGAGATGTACGAACGGTTGGTGTTCATAGCAAAGGCCAGATCCTGTAATTTCAAGTCTTTATTAAGGTAAGGTTTCTGTTCCTCCACATATTTCAGTATTCTTTTCTTCAAAATCTCATTTCTGTCAAAGTATCCGGTATCACCGGTTTCATCTTCCGTATCGGAAATTTCATCTGTTAGTACAGAGTCTGTTGATTTATCCCGGGATGAGTAAATTCCTATGTGTTGTATGCCGAACGAATAGAAATAAAAGAGGAGAACAAGAATAATACAAACATAGGTGATGGCAAAATACTGATTATTAATGACTATCTCCAATATATTGAATACACAAAGGAAGCAGAGTACACATACGAGAGAAAGCATACTTTTACAATCAATAGGATTCTCCATTTTATAACCTAATCGGATCAGGCCGCAATAATTCCGGTAACCGATAATCAAGAGATAAATTACTATTGCTTGGTATATAATCAGGTATATCGTTATAAAAAATAAAAGAATAACTGAAGGACTCCCCAAGTTTTGTATATAGTCAGAGACTGTCCTTAAATTGGACTTCCAGCCATAGATAAGGTCGATTGCAAAAGTTGTCAGTAGAAATACGACGAAGGGTACCAGATGTCGGGCAATCAACCTTGAAGTAATCTTACCTGGTTCGGTCAGGCTAAGAAAATACATATAAGAAATACCAATGGTAGGTATCAGCTTCAGGATCTCCAGAGGGCGGGGTACTGGTATGCGGAAATGCCAATTGAAGACAGCCAGTAACACCAATTCTTCGAAATAAACCAGAATCATCAGGCACCATAACTTGCCTGGCATTG
>JAVBUX010000307.1:0-4335 GCA_031554915.1 Bacteroidales bacterium
CAGTCCAGTCATCATACGAATATTCAAGTGTATTTGAAAATCTGCCGGAATCAGATGGCACATATTTATATCTCATATAGGGGACTAAATCACGGTTTCCGGCAAATCCACCGGCAACATGAGTCGCCGGAGTTGTTTGCATTTTTACCATCGCTTCCAAAGCTTTGTCTGTATCAAAATCACGGATACCCATTTGGTAAGCGCTGACCATCAATGGAATTTCATGTTCGGCTACCATCACCGGAATATACTTCATCCCGGCAGGACCTTTTGCCAACCAACCATCAGCATCGTACATCCCTAATTCGGAATTCACCCATTTAGAAGACCACTCCGGAGTCACCAGATTCCAGAACTGATTCAAATTCCAGAAAGTATTCCAGAATGCATCGCAACCCAAAGCAACATGTTTAGGGTCAGTAAACTTTTGTTTCGTTCCCCCTGCCGACATCCATTCGCCATTGGTATCACTCCAAGTATTACGACAAAGAGCCCGGAACATATTGGTATAAAAACGAAGCTTTTCCAAACGATCGTCAGTTGAGATTGCAACTCGTGAAAAAATCTCATTCCATGTTGATTTTTGATTTTCAACCACAGCCTTGAAATTCCATCCGAAAGGTTTGGAAATCTCTATAGCTAAATTCTCTGAAGCATTCTGAATACTTACGAGGGAAATGCCTGTACGTACCTGAACTACATTTGCTTTTTTAGTATCAAATTCAACAAATGCCCCTGCATCCTTGATATTTTTTGCACTGATATTTCCGGATTGAGTTACCTGATCATTGATCCAACCTCCCATATTCTTAATCGGCTGATCAAATTCCATCACAAAATGGATGGTATATTCCTGATCTGCATCATTACTCCATACATGTGGACGCGGAGAGATCTGATGACTATAACCTTCTATGCGATAATCACTAACCTTATCTATCTTCACATCCAACAGTTTGTAATCATATTCAGCTTCTACGTGAAGATCCACCATCACACGGCCATCTTTATCTTTTGGGAAAGTATATTTCTGAAAACTACAGCGAGTCGTCGCAGTGACTTCCGACCAAATCTTTGTATCTGTCATAAACACCTTATAAAAACCTAGTGGAGCTTCTTCTGTCATTTTATCGATTCTGGAACGATATCCGGAATCCGGATCAAACTGATCTCCAACTTTCGTTTGCAAAGGTCCGTTAGTCGGCAACATACCTAAACCTCCCATTGTCCATTCATGGATATGACTGAAACAGCCAATCGTTTCAAAAGTAGGCTGATATCCCGCTTGCCAGCCTCTATTCTGGTTATCGGGACTTAATTTAACCATACTGAACGGCATCCATGGTCCCGGAGCAATCATCCAGCGCGAGTGAGCCGTACCGATCTTTGTATCAACATAATCAGCATAAGTTTGTAGCTTTTGAGGAGCTCTCTGGACCTGTCCTGTCGCTATTGATTTCCCATCAATCAGAATATTGTAAGTGCTTTTCTTTGAAGAAGATACTGCTGCCATCGGGACTTCAAGCTGATAACGTGTAGTGTCTATTTGTGTTTTGAAAATATTTTTTCCATCGATTTGTACTGTTAATTGTGGTTTTCCTTTTAGATGTTCAAGATCCACTAACAAAGGTTGGAAACGCTTATTTTCGCGAGAAATCTCATATTTTGCAGGACGAATATCCCTTATGAATACTTTATCCGGTTGCTCCAATTTTACGAGACCGCCGGAAGCATCCAGACGAACAGCATCAAATACGACCCAGGATCCTTCTAAAACTGTCAGAGTGATTTTATTTCCTCCCTTTTTCAAAACATCCTTTTTTAAAGGTATTTCGATGGTACGACCTTTCTGAGCTTTATTTTCACCGGTTAATGATTCCTTATATTCTCCTTTCAAAGTAAATTTTTCACTTTGAGAATCGTTGATCATAACTTTAAGAATAGATCGCGTAGGAGCTGAATCAAACAGGTCTATTATGAGCTTAAACTGTGTATTATCCATCATCTCATCAACTCCAAAAAGGATATTGACTTCATGGGTTCTCCAACCGGATGTGGACCAAGTTCCACCCCATGTATCATCAGGTCCGGGAATAACATAAGGAAAATCCTTTCCAGGTACCGATTTACCAATCAGGTAAAATCGATCTTCGTATCCAAAATCATTAGCAAGGAATTTTTTATACTCGGAAGGCCCTAATGCCAAATCGGCTGATAAATTATCTTTTACCCCAATTTTCCAAACAGAAGAATCCTGCGCATTGCAGATTATACTGGCAAATACGAGTACAACACAGGTTAAAAATCTCAACATATTTTTCTTGGCATTATAGTAGTTAACTTAACTTTCTTCCTTTCAGCAGGTTATTAAAATGTACGTATGTACGTACATAATATTTTACGCCACAAATAACGACATAAAAATTTAATTATGCAAATAATCATGTACTTTTTTTTATCCCTATTATTTAATACCTTTGTGAAAAATACAGAACATTTTATGAAAATTTCTCTTGATCATCACAGCCCTGTCCCTTTGTACGTACAAATCGAAGAACAACTTCGCAAAACAATTCTACAGCCTGATTATAAAAAAGGGAAAAAGCTTCCTAATGAGATTGACTTAGCTAAAAAAATAGGGGTTTCACGAAGCACAATGAGACAAGCCATCAACAAGATGGTTTTTGAAGGCCTACTGATCCGTAAAAAAGGAGTTGGAACTGTAGTTGCAGACACGGCATTCACCTCTAAAGCCCGAAACTGGTTGAGTTTTTCGCAGGAAATGAAAGCAATGGGAATGGAGGTTAAAAATTTTGAACTTTTTATCGGATGGGTTAAGCCAAGTGAGGAACTATGTCTCTTTTTTAATATAAATGAAGATTCACGGATCTTAAAGCTGGAACGTCTGAGAGGAAGTTCTGACGGACCATTTGTCTATTTTATTTCTTATTTTAATCCCAGGATAGGAATGACCGGAAACGAGGATTTTTCCCGTCCTTTATACGATATCTTAGAAAAAGATTATAATACAATTGCCAAACTTTCGAAAGAAGAAATCAGTGCCAAAGCTGCAGACAAAATACTGGCAGAAAAACTGGAAGTAAAGACCGGTGACCCCATTTTGAAACGTAAACGTTTTGTTTTCGATCCGGGAGGCCGTCCAATAGAATGGAATGTAGGATATTACAGAGCTGATAGTTTTGTTTATACTATAGAATCTGAAAGAGAAATCTAAAAAAAAATGTAACTTTGCAGAAAATATAATACAAACACATATTCACTATCAAAGCAAACATAATATGAAGAAGAAAGTTATCTCAACTCCAAATGCTCCTGCAGCTATTGGACCTTATAGTCAAGCCGTTAAAGCAGGAAACATCTTATATACATCCGGTCAATTAGGTATCGATCCTAAGACAGGTGATTTTGTACCCGGCGGCATCAAAGAACAAACAGAACAAGTATTCAAAAATCTTACTGCCGTACTGGAAGCCGGAGAATGTTCTTTAAACCAAGTCGTAAAAACGTTGGTTTTCTTATCTGACATGGCTGATTTTGCTGCCATGAACGAAGTTTATTCAAAATATTTCAAAGAACCGTATCCGGCTCGTTCTGCAGTAGCAGTTAAAACATTGCCAAAGAACGGATTGGTTGAAATCGAAGTAATTGCTATCGAAGATTAATTTGAGATCATAAAACTCTCTAATGGAGCAATTCCTCAAGGAACTTAATGAGAGCCAACGCGCGGCTGTCTTATATAATGACGGACCTTCTCTGGTTATTGCCGGAGCTGGCTCTGGGAAGACACGTGTATTGACTTACAAAATAGCCTATTTGCTCAAAAACGGAATATCTCCGTATAATATTCTGGCTTTGACTTTTACAAATAAAGCTGCCAGGGAAATGAAAGAGCGGATTGCCAGGATCGCAGGTGATGATATCGCATGGAGATTATGGATGGGGACTTTTCACTCTATCTTTTCCAGAATTTTACGCCGAGAGGCGGAAAATATAGGATTTAAACCCGATTTTACCATATATGATAGTCAGGATTCCAAAAATTTGATCAAATCTATCATCAAGGAGATGGCTCTGGATGATAAAATATATAAACCCGGAATTATTCAGTCCAGGATTTCGAGGATGAAAAATGCCTTGATTACTCCTGAAATATATGCTGCAAGTAAGGAATTGATCGAAGATGACTTTCGATCCAAACGTCCTGCAACCCGGGATATTTACACTATTTATCGCAACCGTTGCCGCACAGCCGGAGTAATGGATTTTGATGATTTGCTGCTCAACACCTGGCTTCTTTTCAAGGAATTCCCGGAT
>JAVBUX010000201.1:0-3419 GCA_031554915.1 Bacteroidales bacterium
TGGAAGAGTTAGAGAATTGGCAGAAGCTGCTCGTAAAAGTGGACTTAAATTTTAATAAGAAATGGCGATGAATAATAAAATAAAGTCAACAAACGACTTAGAGTTAAAAGATCGGTTAGTTGCCATCAATCGTGTAACTAAAGTTACTAAAGGAGGTCGTACGTTCAGCTTTGCAGCAATTGTTGTTGTTGGAAACGAAGATGGAATCGTCGGCTGGGGATTAGGAAAAGCTGGTGAGGTAACAACTGCTATCGCTAAAGGCGTGGAAGCTGCTAAAAAAAACCTGGTGAAAGTTCCTGTATATAAAGGTACTATTCCTCACGAACAAATTGCAAAATTTGGAGGAGCACAAGTGTTTATGAAACCGGCTACTCACGGAACCGGGGTCAAGGCCGGAGGTGCGATGCGCGCTGTGCTGGAAAGTGTGGGTGTAACTGACGTTTTGGCAAAATCAAAAGGTTCTTCAAATCCTCATAACTTGGTGAAAGCGACAATTGCTGCATTGAGTGAGTTAAGAGACCCCGCAATGGTAGCTCAAAACAGAGGAGTATCAGTAGAAAAAGTATTTAAAGGTTAATAAAAGGAGGTAATTTATGGCAACTGTAAAAATTAAACAAGTAAAAAGTCGCATCAAATGTCCTCAAGTACAAAAAAGAACTTTAGATGCTTTGGGACTGAGAAAGTTGAACAGGATAGTGGAACATGACGCAAATCCTGCTATTTTGGGCATGATTGAGAAGGTGAAACACTTGATTGTTATCGTAGAGTAAAAAATTTTTGAAAAATAAAAGATAGAATAATATGAATTTATCTAATTTAAAACCTGCTGAAGGTTCTACAAAAACTCGTAAAAGAATTGGCCGCGGTCAAGGTTCCGGTTTGGGTGGTACTTCTACAAGGGGACATAAAGGGGCTAAATCAAGATCTGGTTATTCCCAAAAAATCGGATTTGAAGGAGGTCAAATGCCTATTCAAAGACGTTTACCTAAATTTGGATTCAAAAATATCAATAGAGTAGAATACAAAGCAATCAATGTTGATACTTTGCAACAATTGGCAGAATCTCAAAATCTTTCCAAAATTGGAATCGAAGAACTTGTGAATGCAGGGTTTATTTCTTCCAATCAATTAGTGAAAATTTTGGGTAAAGGATCTCTTACTGCAAAATTGGAAGTTACAGCCAATGCTTTTTCCAAAACAGCAGAAGCTGCTATCTTAGCTGCCGGTGGAACTGCAATAAAACTTTGATGAATAATGAGAGCTATTGAAACTATCAAAAATATTTGGAAGATTGAGGAACTGAGGAATAAGCTTCTTACTACTTCCCTTTTGATTGTTGTATATCGTTTTGCAACATGTATTACTCTTCCCGGAATTGATCCGACAGCATTAGGTGCCTTGCATTCTCAGACACAGGGCGGTTTGATGTCTTTGTTGGATATGTTTTCCGGAGGTGCTTTCTCTAATGCTTCTATTGTGGCGTTAGGTATTATGCCCTACATTTCGGCTTCAATTGTGATTCAGTTGTTGGCGATCGCTGTACCGGCGTTCCAGAAAATGCAAAGAGAAGGAGAGAGCGGTCGTAGAAAGATCAATCAATATACTCGTTATTTGACAATTTTGATATTGTTGTTCCAAGCTCCAACCTATTTGATTAACTTGAATGTGCAAATGAGACAAATGGGCGCTTCTATGCCGGAAGGTGCTTGGTTTGCGATATCATCGACGCTCATATTGACTGCGGGATCTATGTTTGTCCTGTGGCTTGGAGAGAGAATTACGGATAAAGGTATCGGGAATGGAGTTTCGTTCATTATCCTGGTCGGAATTATTGCCAGATTACCTCAGTCTCTTGTACAGGAAGCAACTTCCAGATTGAATGAGTCTTATGGAGGGTTGTTTGCTTTCATATTTGAAATTTTGTTCTTGTTGGCCGTGGTTGCCGGAGCTATCTTATTGGTACAGGGAACCCGACGTATTCCGGTTCAATATGCCAAACAAATGATTGGTAATAAACAATATGGAGGCGCAAGACAGTATATTCCTTTGAAAGTGAATGCAGCCAATGTGATGCCTATTATCTTTGCTCAGGCCATTATGTTCATCCCGGTTTCTCTGATGAGCTTTGGTTCACATGAAACGACAAATACAGGTTTTTGGGCTTCTTTGATGGATCATACAAGTTTCTGGTATAACTTTATATTTTCATTATTAATCATATTGTTTACATATTTTTATACCGCAATTACGATTAATCCTACTCAAATGGCGGAGGATCTGAAACGTAACAATGGATTTATCCCGGGAATCAAACCGGGTAAAAAAACGGCGGAGTATATAGATGAAATCATGTCTAAAATAACTTTCCCAGGATCCTTGTTTCTTGCTCTGGTTGCCATCATGCCTGCTTTTGCTGGAATTTGTGGAATCAAACAGGGTTTCGCCCAATTTTTTGGAGGAACTTCACTGTTGATTTTGGTCGGTGTTGTTTTGGATACTCTTCAACAAATTGAGAGTCATTTATTGATGCATCGTTACGATGGTTTGTTAAAAACCGGAAGAATTAAGGGTCGTCAAAGTTCGGCTTATTGATAAGATGATTTATCTCAAGACAGATGAGGAAATAGAGCTGATGAGGATAGCCAATCTTTTGGTTGCTAAAACTCTGGCCGAAGTGGCCAGGTTTATAGCTCCGGGAGTGACTACTCTTCAGTTGGACAAGATAGCGGAAACATTTATCCGAGATCATGGAGCTATTCCTTCTTTCCTGGGATATAATGGGTTTCCTGCTTCTCTTTGTGTTTCTGTTAATGAACAGGTTGTACATGGAATTCCTTCCAAATACAGTTTGAAAGATGGTGACATCGTTTCTGTAGACTGCGGAACCCTGATCAATGGATATTGCGGAGATTCTGCATATACCTTTTGTGTCGGAGAAGTGAAACCTGAAGTGATAAGATTACTTAAAACAACCAAAGATTCTTTATACAAAGGCATTGAACATGCAGTGGACGGAAAAAGGGTCGGTGATGTCAGTAATTCAATTCAGACTTATTGTGAAAGTAATGGTTATTCGGTTGTCCGGGAACTGGTTGGGCATGGTATCGGTAGAGCGATGCATGAAGCTCCTGAAGTTCCCAATTATGGCAAGAAAGGTTACGGTGTTCTCCTGAAAAGCGGAATGTGTATTGCGATAGAACCGATGATCAATATGGGAAAAAAGCGAGTAGTGTTTGAAAAAGACGGATGGACAGTCAGAACGGTGGATCGTTTGCCCTCCGCTCACTTTGAACACACAGTAGCAATCCGACAGGGAAAAGCAGATATATTATCCTCATTTACTATCATTGAGGAAGTTTTGGGAGATAGAGCAATTTAATTTCAATATGGCTAAGCAATCGGCAATAGAACACGACGGA
>JAVBUX010000164.1:0-4836 GCA_031554915.1 Bacteroidales bacterium
ATTGCCTGTTTGAGTTTAATAACAGGCCCCGGACATTGCAATCCGCAGGCATCAATCTTCATTACTTTTACTAATGGTTTATTTTGTTGTTCTATATTCTTTTTCTCTGCTTTTTGTTCTTTCTGAATAGAATGAACCGGTGCAGTTGCTGTCGAATAAGTCTTATATCCTCCCAACACATTATAGACATTGGAATAACCATGAGCCATCAAGATCTTTGCAGACAGATAGCCTCTTAATCCCACAGCACAATAGAGATACACAATTTTATCTTTTGGCACCTCCGGCAAATTTTCACGCAGATCGTCCAATGGTATATTTACTGAACCGGGGATGTATCCCATGGAATATTCAGCTTTTGTTCGCACATCAAGTATCAGAACTTTATCTTTATCGGCCTTTTGAAACTCCCTCCAGGATACTGCCGGCATTGAGCCGTCAATGAGATTACTCGCCACGTATCCGGCAATTGCGATCGGATCTTTAGCAGAAGAATATGGTGGAGCGTAAGCATGTTCCGTTTGAACAAGGTCGTAAACCGTACCTCCCTTTTTTATCAACACCGCAATCTGATCAATACGTTTGTCAACCCCGGCATAACCCACACATTGGGCGCCATAAAGTTTACCAGTAAGCGGATCAAAAGTCAGCTTCAAACTCAAAGGCAAAGCATCGGGATAATAACCGGCATGAGAATTTGAATGCGTCCATGAGCTGAGATAAGGTATCTCCAGTTGCTTCAATCGTTTGGCTGCAAGTCCGGTTGATGCCACTGTCATATCAAATACTTTAGCGATGCTAGTTCCAATGGCGCCTTCATACCTGACACGGTTACCAAACACCATGTTGTCGGCAACAATCCTCCCCTGGCGATTGGCAGGATTAGCCAGGTAATTCAACCAGGGTTTGCCGGTAAGAGGATGAGGAAACTCAATGGCATCGCCAACAGCATAAATATCATTTGCAGAAGTTTCCAAATATTCATTCACCCAAATGCCTCCGGTTTCTCCAATCCTGATTCCCTCCTGACTTGCCAGAGTCGTTTCCGGCCGTACACCGATAGACAGAATGACAACATCTGCAGGGATTACTTCCCCATTTTTAAGATGTACAATGATTTGACTGTCCTCCTTTGTAAAACTCGTCACACTTTGCTCCAGATAAAGCGATACGCCTTTCTGCATCAAGTGTTGATGAACATGAGCCGCCATCGAAAAATCGATGGGAGCCATTACCTGGTTACCCATCTCAATTATTGACACGTCCGCCCCTGTATAATAAAGATTCTCAGCCATTTCCAATCCGATAAAACCAGCGCCAACAACCACTGCTCTTTTTACGGGATGCGATGTTATATACTGCTTGATTCTATCCGTATCATTGACATCCCGAAGAGTAAAAATCCCTTCAAGATCAATACCGTCCAATGCCGGGTGTACCGCTTTAGATCCGGGAGAGAGCAAAAGTTTATCATAATTTTCAAAATATTCTTCTCCGTTGATTTTACGAATAAGAATACTTTTTTCTTTTGGATTAATTCCTACCACGTCATTTTCAACCCTGACATCTATATTGAACCTGCGGCCAAATGATTCAGGCGTTTGAAGGAACAAATTTTCCCGTTCTGATATAATGCCTCCGATATAATAAGGTAATCCGCAGTTGGCATACGATATATACTTTCCCCTCTCCAATAAGACGATCTCCGCAAATTCATCCGCTCTCCGTATTCGGGCTGCAGCCGTTGCTCCACCCGCAACTCCTCCAATAATAATATGTTTCATATTGCTTTTATCTTATTGATCAGTTCCATGATATTTTCCGGATTGCATTTGATTTCTTCAATACATCTTTTCCCTTGAGAGCTTAATATAAAAAACATCTGCCGTTTATCCTCTTTTCCCATAATACGTTCAATTAATCCTTTCTTTTCAACAGAAGTGATTACTTTCGAAGCATTTGATGGCGTTAACCCTAATAATTCAGCGATTTTCCCCGATGCGCACTGCTCCAATTTGGAAAGAGCACACAACAGCATACCTTCGTTCAATCCGACCCCACAACCGGATTGTAACGAATTTTCAAAATCATTAATCAAACGATAAACATCCCGGATAATACAAAGAGGCTCTTTTGCCTGCATTGAAAGTAAATCTTCTCTTGTTGGTTTTAATTTTTCCATTTTCCCCATGATTATATTTTTCGCAAAGATACAATATATTTTCCAGCGGAAATATTATCTAGTAGAAATTAATAAAATTTAAACTATTTTGGATTAATATGACTATAACTCGTCTTAAAAGAAAGGCAATTCTATTTTATTGTGAAATATACTTTTCCGGAAGAAGACCATGCTCTAAAGCCTTTCGACTTCAACAGGTCAATAATAGGAACAGGTTTGAAAGGTGCATTCAATTCCATGATCTCATTTTCCTTCAAACTACCCGATAATCGGATGATTTCCTGCATAGGGCTTTGTCCCGAGTCAATGAAAGGAGATGCATCAAACCTGATGGTAATTTTTTCTTTGCTAAACCACGCCGGTTGAACTTCCATATCTGCATCTTTATCAATAACATCCGGAATATCGCTATCGATTAACCCTGCTGCTTTACGTAATGTCTGTATCATTTCCGCAGGAGATATTCCTGCAATCTGAGCCGCTTGTTGTAAGGTAGCAATCTTGGCTATGGTACGTCTCAACATCGGATTACGCAACTTGGCAAAAGCAGGTGACAATTCCAGCAAAGTCTCTTCCAAAACCGGATAAGCTTCAAGAAGAGCTGCGACTTTGGTTTGCAGATTGATTTCCATGATATCTTATTTTGGCGAATAAGATAATAAACGCTGGTCACCTTCCAGTTTCCGCAAATCTGTAATATCCTGTGTTATTTCGATCACCCCAAGATACTCATTATCATTACTCCTGAGAGCTGTATATTCGATATATACAAAGCGGCCTTTAAAGTTTGAAATCCAAAATGCAGCTTTATTTTCTTTTCCGCTTTTGAAGTCTTTAATTATTTGCTCCACGATGTGTACACTATGAGGTGGGTGACACATGCGGACATCACGCCCTATAATGGAACGATTACGTTCAAAGACTCGTTTAGGGCTATGAGAAAAGAATTTAACCTTGTCATCTTTGTCCACAAATGTGATATCTACCGGAAGTGTAACAAACAAAGCCTCCAGTTCTTTTATATCAAAACTGCCTGATGAAAGTCGTATAGCGTCCTCTGAGAGAAAAACAGATTGTTTCGTACCAGTAGTTACAGGCTTCCATTCTGTTTGAGGGTCATACAAACAAAATCCGAATTGTAGAGTTTCGTTATAGATTTGATACCAGTCTTCGTCCGTTAACAGATCGAGACACATGGGAAAAAGGATTTCTTCCTCTTTCATAATCATCCCTTCAATAGCATCCACAACAGGCAGAAATACTAATGGGACAACACTTTCCAGCTCTTCTTCCGTAATTCCTTCAGGGGTTTCGAAGATTTCATAGGCCGTTTTCAGAAATTCCCGCGTTTCATCGTGTTTACCCCACATTACTTTCGGAGGACCTGTAATCCCTGCTTTTTCCATAAATGGGAACAAAAGGTATTCTTTGCGTTTATAATGCTTATCTACATCAGAAAGATCATTGAACAAAGTATGTAACTGCAATAACCACTTCTCCACTTCATCATTGAATTCTTTTCGTTTGTCAAATAATGCCTTGACTTGTACGATTCGGCTTCCCAAGGCTTTGTTCTCTTGCCTGAATGTATCGACAGGATGTCCTGCCGGAACGGGCTTTGTTGCAGAAACATCTATACTACCATCCAGAACTGCCGTATGTATATCACAAAGACGAAGAACTTCTTCTGCCGGGAGACCTTCGGAAATCAATTCTTGTTCCACTTCGACCACTTCATTGTAAGGAACCGAGTGCAGCAAATTTATCAACCGACTTCTTACCAGGTCAGGGACTTCACCACTATGCAACTGCAGAATTAGATGCTTCAACAGATCTTTCCTTTTTTCCGAATTATTAATAATTTCGCTCATACTAATTATCCTTTAATCATCGTTAACAGCATCTTAAATTGTTCTACCGCAAATACTGCATGAGGAACATTAGCCGGCATAATGATAATACGGCCTGTCTTCAAGGTATGAGGTATTCCTCCAACTGTGATCTCCGCCTTTCCATCAATGATTTGCACCAATGCATCGAATGGGGCTGTGTGTTCACTCAAACCCTGTTCTTTATCAAAAGAAAACAAGGTTACATTTCCTGCCTGATTTTTAAGGATTTGTTTGCTGATAATTCCACCTTCCGAATATTCAATCTCTTGTGAGAGGTTAAATACATTTCCTGGAGTAAATGTTGCATTCATCTTTATCTTAATTTATATTGAGTTTAACATTCTGTTTTGAGAATATGTTTATTCAAACACAAAATTAGAGACTCATATTTACTCAAAATGTAACATAAGTTACACTATTGCACCGTAATGTCAAATTAATTGTTTTCAGTAATTTTATTTATAAATAGGCTTATTGATAATATACTGGAAAACACAGCAATTCAGCACATTAAAGCCCATTCTGTTTGCATTTTTTTCGCCAGAAAAAAAGCATACGAATTAACAAAGTGAATTATGCCTGAAACGGCCATTTTTTGCACTTTTGAGGGGTGTACCCCCAAAAGAAAAATCCCTGAAACAGTCTATGTTTCAGGGATTTGCTTTGTTTTGCTACTCTTCTAAAGTGGTGCCACCAAAAAGTGAACGCTTCACGTATCACCATTGACAATCACCGACTTATCTTTTCTTTCATCGGAAAATC
>JAVBUX010000245.1:0-5862 GCA_031554915.1 Bacteroidales bacterium
AAGTCAGAGGCTTCATTGCGCGTGATAGACTTATTTACATTGTCGGATGGTACTGTTTTGAGAGCGGAGTTTGGACGACGACTCAAAACAGAGAAAGAGGCAAATAATTTTCTGGAATTGCTAAAAGGTGCTTCATTCTCAATTGAAGATGTTGTTACTAAACCGGGAAAGAAATCTCCGGCACCTCCGTTTACTACCTCTACTTTACAACAGGAAGCTTCCCGAAAGTTGGGTTTTTCGGTATCGCAGACCATGACGGTAGCTCAAAAATTATATGAATCGGGATTTATTTCTTATATGCGTACAGACTCTGTAAATCTGTCTGCAATTGCTATTTCCGCAGCAAAAAAAGAGGTAGAATCCGAATTCGGAGAAAAATATGTTAAGGGTCGCCAGTTTCAGACGAAAACTAAGGGGGCTCAGGAGGCTCACGAGGCTATTCGTCCCACATACATGGATAAACCTACAGTCAAAGGTACTTCTCAAGAACAACGTCTTTATGAACTGATATGGAAGCGTACCATCGCATCGCAAATGGCTGATGCAGAGTTGGAACGGACAACGGTCACCATTGCAATCAGTAATAGTCCGGATAAGTTTCAGACAACAGGAGAAGTCATCATATTTGATGGATTTTTAAGGGTTTATATGGAAAGTTTTGATGACGAAAATTCAGATGAAGCTACTAATTCGATAATACCTCCATTGAAAGTTAATGAAAAATTGGCTTTGAATGAAGTTTCTGCACAAGAGCGTCTTTCTCAACGTCCTTTCCGTTATTCGGAAGCCAGTTTGGTACGTAAACTTGAGGAATTGGGAATCGGTCGTCCATCAACTTATGCTCCGACAATTTCTACGATTCAAAATCGTGGATATGTCATTAAAGGGAATAAGGATGGAGAGGAGCGGGATTTCATTACTTTAACGTTGAAAAACGGAAAGATAACTTCCAAAACCAAGAAGGAAATGGTTGGAGCAGATAAAGCTAAACTGATGCCTACGGATACCGGTTTGGTAGTAAATGATTTTCTAACTGATCAGTTTCCGGAAGTATTGGATTATAGTTTCACCGCCAATGTGGAAAAAGAATTGGATAAGGTTGCTGATGGAGATCTGAAATGGACGGAAACTATTGATAAATTCTATAAAATGTTCCATCCGATTGTGGAGGCTGCTTCTAAAGCAAAAACCGAACACAAAATTGGGGAACGGGTTCTTGGAACGGATCCAAAATCAGGTAAGCCTGTTTCTGTAAAAATCGGACGTTATGGACCTTTTGTTCAGATTGGTTCTGCCGACGATGAGGAAAAACCTGCTTTTGCATCGTTGATGAAAGATCAATCAATAGAAACAATTACGCTGGAAGAATCATTAAAACTCTTTGATTTGCCCCGTTTGGTAGGGGAAATAGAAGGAAAGCCAGTTACTGCGGCTGTCGGACGTTTCGGCCCTTTCCTGAAATACAACAATACATTTACTACAATTCCTAAACAATATAATCCTATTTCTATCTCAATTGAAGAAGCTGAACAGCTGATCAAGGAGAAAAAAGAAAAGGAAGCACAAAAAGTAATTCAGTCATTTGCACAAGATGCAAAACTTCAGGTGCTTAACGGACGCTTTGGGCCTTATATCGCATTCGATGGCGGTAATTATAAAATCCCCAAAGGAACAGATCCTGCTACATTATCATATGATGATTGTATGAAAATAGTGAAGGATTCGGGAGATAAACCTAAAGCAAAAGGAAGAGTTACTCGAAGCAAAAAATAATATATTGCTTCATTCGTTCAAAATAAGTTCGGAAGTTCAAAATAAGTTCGGCGTAGGCTCTGCCTACGTCGTTACCAAAAGCAAGGCTCTGCCTTGCATAATAAATTACCAAAACCAATATATATGTCCACAGGTTATAAAATAGAAGAGCAGGACGAATTATATTTCCTTACATTACAAGTCGTTCGTTGGGTTGATATCTTTTCTCGTCAAATTTATCGTGATATTGTTATTGAAAGTCTGAAATTTTGCAAACATCACAAAAGTTTGGAAATATACGCTTTTGTCATTATGTCAAATCATGTTCATTTGTTAGTTCGAAGTGGTATTGGAAAATTGAGCGATTCAATACGGGAATTGAAAAGCTTTACAGGCAGGAGTATATTAAGAACAAGAGAGTAGGAGAGATTGGATGTTGAATATTTTTGAATTCGAAGCTAAGAAAAATATGCGAATGGAGCAGCATCAATTCTGGACACATGAAAATCATGCGGAATTGATTTATAGTAATAAATTTATAGAGCAAAAATTGAATTATATTCATCAGAATCCGGTGAGGGCGGGAATTGTGGAAAATCCCGAAGATTATTTATATTCAAGTGCAAGAGCTTATGCCGGAATGGATTGTGTGATTGATATTGATTTGATATAAGGGACAAGGCAGAGCCTTGCTTTTAGCAACGATGTAGGCAGAGCCTACGCCGAACTTATACTGGCAGAATCCATCCGAAATCTGTATAGAACCTATGCTAAACCTACGTAGAATCTACGCTAATTATGACAATACGTCAAACCTCAGCCTACGTTGAGTCTATACCAAACCTGGAATTTATTTCACGACTATTTTAGAAATTTATCGATTTCATTTGCAGCCTTTCTTCCTGAATAGATGGCTCTTACTACTAAACTCGCGCCGATTGTAACATCACCTGCGACAAATACTTTGTGCACAGAAGATAGATTCGGTTTTATAGCCGAGACATTACCCCGGTTGTCATAATCTACTCCCAAATCGTTCAGTAATCCTTCATGTACAGGATGTACAAAACCCATGGAAAGGAAAACCAGATCGGCTTTGATGATTTCAGTCTTTCCGGTTTCTCTCATTGTCATTTTCCCGTCAGGATTTTTTGACCATTCAACTTCGGCTACTTCTACTCCTGTAAGTTTCCCATTTTTGCTGATGAAGTGTTTCGTTGACAGGTTCCATAAACGGGTACATCCTTCGAGATGTGAACTTGATGTTTTCAGTACATTGGGATAGGCCGGCCATGGGGTCTCAAGATTTGTCCCTACCGGAGGTTGTGGTAAAATCTCAATTTGAGTTACTTTTGCCGCTTTTTGTCGAATGGAAGTTCCTACACAGTCGGAGCCGGTATCTCCACCTCCGATTACAAGTATGTGCTTGCCCTTTGCAGATATTAGTTTGGAGGCAGGTATTTCTTTTCCTGCAATAATTTTGTTTTGTTGTTGAAGGAATTCCAGTGCAAAATGAATTCCTTTCGCAGAACGGCCTTCCACATTCAAATCACGGGCTTCTCCGGCTCCAATGGAAATACATACAGCATCGAATCCGGAAAGCAGTTCTGCGGATTCCATACCTTTCCCGACTTCAACTTCACACAGGAAAGAGATTCCTTCCTCTTTCAGGATATTCAGTCGCCGGTCTATAATTTCTTTGTTCAGCTTAAAATCAGGGATTCCGAATCTTAATAATCCCCCGGGAGCTTCGTCTTTTTCATAAACAGTAACAGAATGTCCTTTTTTGTTGAGAATATCCGCCGCAGCAAGTCCTGCAGGACCTGAACCAATGACAGCCACTTTCTTTCCTGTGCGCGCTTTGGGTGGTTGAGG
Organism: Bacteroidales bacterium; assembly: GCA_031554915.1. Lineage (GTDB taxonomy): Bacteria > Bacteroidota > Bacteroidia > Bacteroidales > Azobacteroidaceae > BNXB01. The sequence goes on from JAVBUX010000245.1 coordinate 3,628, forward strand.
CTTGATATATCCTTCCAGAAACGCATATTCGGCAATGGCGGCTTCATTTTCCCTGATTGTCACCGGTTGTTGCTCACTTAGCATCAGTACACAGCTTTTTTCACATAATGCAGGACATACTCGCCCTGTGAATTCGGGGAAATTATTGGTACGACTTAATATATCATAAGATTCTTTCCATTTTCCTTTGGATAAAGTATCCTGCCATTCGGGCATAAGGTTTCCCAGCGGACAAGCCCAATGACAGAACGGTACACCACAATCCATGCACCGGGAAGCTTGTAACATCCGATCTTCATGATTCAGTGTTTGTTCGACTTCACCGAAATCAGCAATTCGCTCCAATACAGGACGATAACCGGCTTCTTTTCTATTGATCGATAAAAATGAGTTGTACATTAAATTAAGAATTAAGAATTGTTGATTCAGTAGTCACATTCAACTTGGGCAATCTTTTTTCGGATTGCTTTCATTTTTTCTTCCTGTAAAACTTTCTTGTATTCGATTGGAGTTACTTTGATAAAGTATCTGAGGTATTCCTCCCAATTATCGAGAATACGTTTTGCCAGAGGACTATGTGTATATTGATGATGATTAGAGATTAGTTTATGTAATTCTTCATTATCAGTTCTGTCTTCAATAAGAGATAGTTCAATCATTTCCATATTACAGAAATAATCGAAATTTTCTTCAGTATTAAGTATGTATGCCAATCCTCCGCTCATACCTGCTGCAAAATTTTTACCAGTAGGCCCAAGTACCACCGTTCGTCCTCCGGTCATGTATTCGCAACAATGATCTCCGGTTCCTTCAACGACAGCAATGGCACCGCTGTTTCTTACACAAAAACGTTCGCCGGCCCTTCCGTTGATATAAACTTCTCCGGATGTTGCCCCATACAATAAAGTGTTTCCCGCAATGATATTTTCTTCGGGAGCAAAAGTGCTGTTACTTGGTGGAACCACAATAATACGTCCTCCAGACAGCCCTTTCCCTAAATAATCATTGCTTTCTCCTTCTAAAAGGAACGTGACTCCGGACGTCAGGAAGGCTGCAAAACTTTGCCCGGAAGAGCCTTTGAACTTAATATTGATTGTATGGTCAGGTAGGCCGGTTCCTCCGTAGTGTTTGGTAATTTCTCCCGATAACATGGCGCCTACAGAGCGATCTGTATTCGAGATGGGAATTTCCATTTTAACCGGAAGCGATCTTTCCAGAGCAGGTCTGGACTTACGGATAAGTTCAAGATCCAAAACGTGATCGATTTTGTGATCCTGAGTGGTTGTAAACCTAATATCGTTTCCTGATTCAGAAAAATAGAGTAGTTTGGATAAATCGATCTTTTGTATTTTAGGATTGAAATTTTCATCCCATTTCCGTATTTCCAATAAATCTGTCCTTCCGACTATTTCATCGATGCTCTTATAACCCATTGTGGCAAGGTGTTCTCGTACTTCTTGTGCCAGAAAGGTCATGTAGTTGATCAGATATTCATACTTTCCTCTGAAACGGGATCTTAGCTTTTCGTTTTGGGTTGCAACACCCACAGGGCAAGTATTCAGATGGCATTTTCGCATCATTACGCAACCAAGTACTATCAATGCGCTGGTTGCGAAACCGAATTCTTCGGCTCCAAACATGGCAGAGATGACAATATCTTTTCCGGTTTTCAGTTGTCCGTCGGTTTGTAGTCGTACGAATCTTCTCAGGTCATTCATTACCAGCGTTTGTTGAGTTTCAGCCAATCCAAGTTCGCCTGATATTCCGGCATGTTTGATTGAACTGATCGGACTGGCGCCGGTGCCTCCCTCAGCTCCGCTGATCACGATCATATCTGCTTTTGCTTTTACTACTCCGGCTGCAATGGTGCCGACTCCGCTTTCAGCAACCAGTTTGACACTGATCCGCGCTGTAGGGTTGACATTTTTTAGATCTCCAATTAGTTGTGCCAGATCCTCGATAGAATAAATATCGTGATGAGGGGGAGGAGAGATCAAGGTAATTCCCGGGATTGAGTGGCGAGTTTTAGCAATGATTTCATCTACTTTGAAACCAGGGAGTTGTCCTCCTTCTCCGGGCTTGGCCCCTTGTGCTATTTTGATTTGCAGTTCTTCAGCATTGATCAGATATTCTGTCGTCACACCAAAACGTCCTGACGCAATTTGCTTGATAGCACTTCGTTTATTCAGGCCGTCTTCTCCAATCAGAAAACGTTCGGGATCTTCTCCTCCTTCT
>JAVBUX010000318.1:0-6209 GCA_031554915.1 Bacteroidales bacterium
TGTATTATGGAGACGGCTGGGATGGAGGTGTATTTGTGGCGGCAATGTATTCGTTGGCTTTTAGTCGGAATGATATGGAGCGGGTAGTTACGGAAGCTTTGAAAACCATTCCGGATAAAAGCGCTTTTCATCAGTGTATGAGCGACATTATTCGCTGGCATAGACAATTCCCGGACGATTGGAAACGAACATGGTTTGAATGCGAACGCAAATGGACACAGGATATGTTTTGTCCGGAAGGGGTTTATGTCCCTTTCAACATTGATGCAAAAGTGAATTGTGCATACGTTCTGATCGGTTTATTATACGGAAAAGGTAATTTTACCCGAACCATCGATATTGCGACCCGATGTGGACAGGATGCCGATTGTAATCCGGCTACTGCTGCCGGAATTTTAGGAACAATGCTTGGCTATGACAGAATTCCTGATTATTGGAAAAAAAATCTGAAAGAAGTGGAAGACCGGAATTTTGCATTTTCCAATATTTCCATGAATAGGGCATATCAAATGAGCTTCAATCATGCACTTCAAATGATAGAAAAAAATGGTGGAGCTATTGATGGAAACAAGATAATACTTGTTTGCCAGAAACCTCTTCCTGTAGCATACGAATGTGCTTTTAAGGGGCATTATTCAAGTAAAAAGATACCGGTTTATAGAAAATTAGATGGGCCGGTTGAGGCTGCCTTTGAAGGTATTGGTTTTGCAATGAGAGGAGATGTAAAATGTCCTGACCAGACTTATATAGCTCAGGTAGAGTGTTACCTGGATGGAGTACTAATGGAAAAAGCAGAATTGCCGGTTTCGGAACACTCCCGTCGTTATGAACTGTTCTGGAAATTCCAATTACCCAAAAAACAACATTATTTATCTTTCAAATGGCTGAATCCAAGGAATGATGCGGCTGTAAATCTGGGAGAAATAGTTGTGTATTCTGATGAGATTAGTAAGTCAAATAATCATTAAATATTTATTTAATATGAAAAAACAAGTATATTCCGTTACTTTATTGTGTTTTGTATGTTTTAGTCTGCTTCTTACCTCCTGTTCAACAGGGAAGAAAACGTTTCAACTGGCATTACTGCCAGATACTCAAACATATACCAAATTATACCCTGAATTGTTCTACGCTCAGACAGAATGGTTGGCATCTCACTCAAATGAATTTGCATTTGTTTTACAACAAGGGGATATTACCGACTACAATGCTCCGGGACAATGGGAAGTCGCAGTAAAAGCATTCGATAAACTGGATGGGAAAATCCCTTATACTTTTGCTCCGGGCAATCACGACCTGGGAAAAAATTCCAATGTTCGTAACTCCGACCTGATGAACAAATATCTTCCTTATAGCAAATACAGTAAAACCCCGGATTTTGGAGGTGCTTTCGAAACAGGGAAAATGGATAATACCTGGCATACATTCAAAGCGGGAGGCTTTAATTGGCTGATTTTATCCTTAGAGTTTGGTCCACGTAATTCAGTGATGGATTGGGCGGAAGAGATCGTCCGCACACATCCGAAACACAAAGTAATCATCAATACACATGCGTATATGTACTCTGACAATACCCGTATGGGGCCTGGGGACACGTGGTTGCCTCAAAGTTATGGAGTAGGAAAAGATACAGGAGTTAATGCCGTAAACGACGCAGAAATGATGTGGGATAAACTTGTCAGTCAGTACCCGAATATTATTTTTGTTTTCAGTGGACACGTTTTGCATGGCGGAACAGGCACATTAGTCAGTGAAGGTAAAAACGGGACTAAAGTTTATCAGATGCTCGCCAATTATCAGGAAGGTGTGGTTGGAGTCGAAAAAGGAGGTAGCGCGTTTATGCGTATAATTAAGATAGATACAAAAAAAGGTATTGTTGAGGTAAAAACATATTCTCCTTACCTGAATACCTATAAAACAGAAAAAAATCAGGAGTTTGTTTTTGAAAATGTTAAATTCTAAAGTGACAAAAATGAGTGCATATAAAGAAAAAGTAATGCAATTGCTGAGAGAACACGATTCGTTTCTTTCTCAAAAAAATGAAAAATTAAATTCTAAAAACGGCATTTATTGCAGATATAAAAACCCGGTATTGACAGCTGCTCATACTCCTGTTATCTGGAGGTATGACTTGGATGAAAAGGCTAATCCAAATTTGTTGGAACGGATCGGAATGAATGGGACATTCAACTCAGGAGCAATCAAATGGCAGGGAAAGTATATTTTGTTGGTACGGGTGGAAGGAGACGATCGCAAATCATTCTTTGCTGTAGCAGAAAGCCCTAATGGAGTCGATAATTTCAGGTTTTGGGATTATCCGATTTTATTACCGGATGTGGAAGATCCGGAAACAAATGTTTATGATATGCGACTCACAGCTCATGAAGATGGTTGGATCTATGGTATATTCTGTGCAGAAAGAAAAGACCCCGCTGCTCCGTCCGGAGATTTATCATCGGCAACAGCATCAGCAGGGATTGTCCGCACGAAAGACCTGAAAACATGGGAACGCCTTCCTGATCTGGTAAGTAAAAGTCAGCAGCGTAACGTTGTGCTGCACCCGGAATTTGTCAATGGGAAATATGCGCTTTATACCCGTCCGCAGGATGGATTTATAGATGCAGGCTCCGGTGGAGGAATAGGATGGGCATTGATCGATGATATGACTGAAGCTGTGGTCAAAGAAGAAAAAATTATCAATTTTAGATATTATCATACCATCAAGGAAGTGAAAAACGGAGAAGGACCGCATCCGATCAAAACAGATCAAGGATGGCTTCACTTGGCGCATGGGGTCAGGGGATGTGCTGCCGGTTTGCGTTATGTGTTGTATCTGTATATGACAGCTTTGGATGATCCTACCAGGATTATCGCGGAGCCGGCCGGACACTTTATGGCTCCAAAAGGAGATGAAAGGCTTGGGGATGTCTCAAATGTTCTGTTTACCAACGGCTGGATCGCAGATGATGACGGTACTGTATTTATTTATTATGCATCTTCTGATACACGAATGCATGTGGCGACTTCGACCATCGATAAATTAGTGGATTATTGTATGAATAGTCCTGTTGATAGATTCAGATCAAGATTTTCCGTAGAGTCATTATATAAACAGATTGACAAAAATCTCAAAGTCCTCAATGTATGAATACTGAAAAAATCAAGCTCAAGGAAAAAATAGGGTATGGCTTAGGAGATGCGGCCTCTTCTATGTTCTGGAAATTATTCGGCATGTATTTGCTGTTTTTTTACACGGATATTTTCGGAATTGATGCGGCCATTGTAGGTTTCATGTTTTTAATTACCAGGGGATGGGATACATTTTTTGATCCTGTCGTTGGCATAATTTGTGACCGGACTGAAACACGCTGGGGAAAATATCGGCCTTACCTGTTGTGGATGGCCATCCCATTTGGAGTGATCGGCATATTGACTTTTACTACACCGTCTTTTTCAGGATCAGGGAAAGTGGTATATGCTTATATTACCTATTCATTGATGATGATGATTTATTCTCTGATCAATGTGCCTTATGCTTCTTTACTTGGAGTGATGTCATCCGATCCGAAAACGCGGACTGAACTGTCGTCTTATAGAATGATTTTTGCATTTCTTGGTAGTATTTTGGCCCTGATATTGATAGAACCCTTGACTAAACTATTCAGTCACATGGGGCCTGTTGAAAATCTGACTTTGGGATGGAGTCTTTCTGTAGCCGTATTTGCAGTGATTGCAGCTATCTTTTTCCTTTGTACTTTCAGTTGGACTAAAGAACGAGTGCGCCCGGTCAAAGAAACAAGCAATTCATTGTGGGATGATTTGATAGACTTGCTTTGCAATAAACCTTGGTGGATATTGCTTGGAGCCGGAATTGCAGCTCTGATTTTCAACTCAATTCGTGATGGAGCTGCTTTGTACTATTTCAAATATTATGCAATTGTACCAGAAACATTCAATCTTGGGTTTATTGGTTCAGCTTTGTCTATATCGACCATTTATATAGTCCTGGGGCAGGCTGCTAATATATTGGGAATCCTGCTGGTAACTCCTGTTTCGAATCGTATTGGAAAGAAAAAAACATACCTCTACGCAATGGTAATGGCTACTATTTTCAGTATATCGTTTTATTTTATTGGAAAAGAAAACATTACGTTGATGTTGATTTTGCAGGTATTGATCAGCGCTTGTGCCGGAAGTATCTTTCCTTTGTTGTGGTCAATGTACGCTGATATCGCCGATTATTCCGAATGGAAAACCGGTAGAAGGGCTACCGGATTGATTTTTTCGTCTTCCTCCATGTCTCAAAAGTTCGGCTGGACAATCGGAGGTACTCTATCCGGTTGGTTACTAGCCTATTTCGGATATGTGGCCAATGTAGAACAAACAGCCGAAGCTCAGGAGGGGATTCGACTAATGCTGAGTTTATTACCTGCCATAGGAACGGTCTTGTCGATTGTGTTTATTATATTCTATCCTTTGTCAGAGAAAAAAATAACGGAAATAAATGCAGAATTGAAGTTGAAAAAACTGAAATCCGAATGACTCCATTATTATAAACAGTATGATGACAATAATGAAAAATGAACTGTCGGCCGAATTGACCGGAAATATACTGCCTTTCTGGATCAACAAAATGCAGGATTCTGAGAATGGGGGATTCTATGGTCGTATCGATGGAAATAATGTCCTGCATAAACAAGCGAATAAAGGAGCGGTACTGAATGCCCGTATTTTATGGACTTTTTCTGCGGCTTACCGTATTTATAAAGATCCGCAGTACCTGGAAATGGCAACTCGTGCATTCCATTATATACTGGATCATTTTATGGATCCTGTAAATGGAGGGGTATATTGGGAACTGGATTATACCGGGAAACCAGTGAATACAAAAAAACAGGTTTATGCCCAAGGGTTTGCTCTCTATGGTTTTTCGGAATATTACCGGTCAACAGGGGATCTACAGGCTCTGGAGAAAGCCAAGGAGCTTTTTTTTATTATTGAAAAATATTGTAAAGATCCTGTCCTTGGAGGCTATTTTGAAGCATTTACCGCCGATTGGAATGAAATTAAAGATATGCGCCTGAGTAACAAGGATGCTAATGAGAAAAAGTCTATGAACACGCATTTACATATTCTGGAACCCTATACTAACTTGTGCCGGATATGGAAAAACGAACAATTGGATCAGGCTCAACGGGATCTGACAGATATCTTTATTCATAAAATACTGGATGAAAATACAGGACACCTGCAATTGTTTTTTGCCGAAGATTGGACTTGTAGGTCATCGATTGTGTCATACGGACACGATATAGAAGCATCATGGTTGCTCTATGAAGCTGCTGTTGAACTGAATGATGAAAAATTAATTTCCAACATCAAAAATATTTCTATTAGGATTGTTGAAGCTGCTATTGAAGGAATTGCGTTAGACGGGGGACTTATTTATGAATTGGATAACGGTCATACAGATACCGACAGGCATTGGTGGGTACAGGCTGAAGCTGTAGTCGGATTTTTCTATGCGTATCAGAATACCGGAAATAAAAAATACCTGAATCTGATGGAAAATACCTGGAAATATATTCGAGAACATCTTATTGATAACGTACATGGAGAGTGGTATTGGAGTATCTGTTCTAACAAAAATATTAACATGAAAGAGGATAAAGCCGGTTTCTGGAAGTGTCCTTATCATAACAGCAGAATGTGTATGGAAATAATGTGAATTCTTGTACTATACTAATGTTGCTAGTATTGGTTTGAAAAAATCTGGATATTTATTGCAACATCGTCCTGATTTATCTGTTTGAGAGATATATAGGTTTCAGGAAAAACAAATAAGATGTCACATTTACCAGATTTAATGAAAGACTTGGCGCTTATCTTGATTTCAGCCGGGATTATTACGCTTATTTTCAAATGGTTAAAGCAACCTTTAGTTTTAGGATATATTGTTGCCGGAGTATTGGCTGGTCCTTATGTCTATATATTTCCGACGGTTACAGATACTACAAGTATTAATGTTTGGGCTGAGATCGGAGTCGTTTTCTTGCTTTTTGCATTATGTTTGGAGTTTAGTTTCAAAAAACTGATGAATGTCGGGGGGACTGCGTTGATTACTGCCACAACGGAGGTCATAACCATGTTGGTGGTAGGATATTTACTTGGGATGATCCTGGGCTGGTCACACATGGACAGTATATTCC
>JAVBUX010000298.1:0-5515 GCA_031554915.1 Bacteroidales bacterium
GCGTTTGGCGGAATATCCAAATCCTGCAACAGTAGGAAAGACTTCTCACCTCAAAGTGGATGGTTATGTTGATGTCACGAAATACAGTTGGAGTTACTCCAAATCGGGTGTAACGTTCTCTCCGGCAGTGACATTGTACAACGAGAATGAAACCTGGGCCACCTTCGGAACATTATCCGCCGGTACAGGTATCTTGAAAGTAACAATGGAACACCCTTGTGGCACGAGAGAACTGACTCAAACGATCACAGTGAACTATCCGACAGGCGTAGAAGATGTAACAGCAACAGTCGTAACTGTTTATCCTAACCCAACATCTGGAATCCTGAAAGTCTCAGGCACAGTAGCTAATCAAATGATCAGAGTGACTGATGTTACGGGATCATTGAAAGGCAGTTACAAGACCCAGGAAGGGACTACGACGATCGACCTGACGGGTTATGCCAAAGGCACGTACCTGGTACAGTACAATGGCAAAGCTTATAAGGTAATCAGGAAATAATAATCAATTGACAAATTGTCATTTTTAATTCAAAAAGAGGGTATGCCGGTCGGCATACCCTCTTTGTTTTGTAATGGATTCAATGCGAGTATTTTTTGGATTTTATTGTAAAAAAACCATAATTTTGGTGCAACTTTTGCAGTATCGGTTAAGAAGCGTTACTTTTGTACCATAATTAGATAGAAAAAAAGATTAATATGAAGAGCAAGCAAACTCTTTGGATTGTAATCATAGCCATATTAGTGTTAATCATTGGGGTTGGCGTGTATTTTCTCTTGCAACAAAAAAAGCAGATGAGCCTGTTTGTCGAACAATCAGAACTGAATAAGCAAGAGCTTGAGGATGAGTACAATCAGTTGTCCCTTGATTATGAAGGGTATAAAATCTCGATTAATAATGACTCATTATTAGTAAAATTGGAAACTGAACAAATGAAAGTTCAACGTTTACAAGAAGAATTACGCACGGTAAAATCAACGAATGTAAATAGAATCAATGAATTAAAAAGAGAACTTGAGACTCTGAGAAAAATCATGAGGGGATATGTTCAACAAATAGATTCACTCAACAGACTCAATCAAAAATTAACTGATGAAAATAGGCAGGTTACCGAAAAATATCATCAGGCAACAGAAACAGCGACACAACTTTCGAAAAAGAATGACGAGTTATCGGCAACAGTAAATCTTGCGTCTAAACTGGATGCCGGAAATATTGTTGTTACCGGGATCAACAATAAAAATAAACCGATCAATAAAATTAGCAAGATGGAGCAGATCGCCATTAATTTTACGATCAATAAAAATATTACAGCCCCTGCGGGAGAAAAGACTATTTTTATTCGGATTCAAAAACCGGATGATGATATTCTGGTCAAAAGCCGTAGAGATATATTCCAATACGAAAATAAAGAAATTAATTATTCCATCAAAAAAATAATTGAATATGCAGGAGAAGAATTACCTGTACAGATGTATTGGAAAATAGAAGAATTTCTTTCCCCGGGAACTTACCGGGTTGACATCTTTGCCGATGGTAATCGGATTGGGTCACAATCTTTCAAGTTAGAAAAATAAATATTCAAATATATTTTAGAAATGACGAGCATAATTTACTCGTCATTTTTTATTATTAATTATTAAATTTTTATTTATGGAACAAAAACTGTTTCTAAAAACCGGTAAGGCATACCGATTCAAGCGTTTTGCCAGGAAGTCTTACAGTATCTTTAACAGCATGCACAGAGTCGTAAACATTGGAACATTAAGTATTTGCACCATTTTTTTTGCTCATTCGGCTCAAACATCAGCACAGTCTTCAAATGAGATTCAAATTGCAGACACGATTCCCGGGCCGGATCTCGAAGAAGTCACGGTAACCGCAGCAAAAGCAGAGTTAACTTTCAACCAGGCGGCTAAACTGATTACTATCATTACTAAAGACGAAATTGCGCGACAACCTGTTCAGAGTATCCAGGACTTACTAAAAACTGTCGCGGGTATAGATGTCCGGCAACGTGGTGGTAATGGTGTACAATCGGACATTTCAGTGCGTGGCGGCACTTTCGATCAAACAGCTATTCTTCTTAACGGAGCAAATCTCTCCAATCCTCAAACCGGACACTACAGCTTCGACCTTCCGGTTAACTTATCTGACATCGAACGTATTGAAATTATTCAGGGTCCTTCTTCTCTACTCTATGGAGCCAGCGCATTTTCCGGAGGGATCAATATCATTACGAAAAAACGCCCCGATTCAAAAGCATATATTAAGCTGGAAAGCGGCATGCACAAGCTATTGGGAGTTGAAGCTAATGGATCTCTAAATTCAACAACTTCATTTAACCAACTGTCAACCGGATATAATTCCTCCGATGGGTATATATACAATGCCGATTATAAGATATTCAATTCTCTTTTACAAAGTCATATAGAAGCCAATCGATCACAAATTGATATTCAGCTGGGCTTCAATGATAAAAAATACGGAGCCAGCACTTTTTATTCCGGAGCTTATCCTGACCAATACGATAATACTCAATCCTTATTTGCAGCTATTAAAGGAGAAACAGGCAATAAATTAAAATTTATCCCTCAGTTATATTGGAATCGTCACTGGGATGCATTTCACCTTTTTCGGGATGGAGCTCCCAATATTCCATCATGGTATGCAGGAACAAATCATCATCGCAGTGATATATTCGGATTCAATCTAAATCTCCAATATAAATGGAAAACAGGAATTACTAATTTCGGAGGAGAATTCCGGAATGAAGGCATTCTAAGTAATGTTTTAGGAAAACCACTAAAAGATCCGGCGGGAAATTACACCAAATCTGATAATAGAAGCAATATTAGTTATTTTCTGGCACACACTTTTTTACTTAAAAATTTGACTGTCGATTTGGGAATCCTGGCAAATTATAATACAACGCTTAATGAAAATTTTAGCTTTTACCCAAACATCAATATCTCCTACTATTATTCTAATCTGAAATTTTATGCATCTTGGAATAATGCTGTACGAATGCCTACATTTACTGATCTGTATTACAAGGATCCGACTCAAATAGGGAACCCTGGTCTTACATCTGAAAAATCATCCGGATATGAAGTGGGCGGGCGATTTTACAATTCGGGTTTCTCTTTTTATTTAGCTGGATTTTACATGAATGGAAGAGATGTTATCGATTGGGTTAAAACACCTGAAGAAATCGTATATCAGGCTCAAAACCTATCAACTCTCAATAAATACGGATTGGAAACAGGAATATCCCTTGAATTAAGTAAATTATTACCGGGTTTACGAAATTCCCGTTTAGATGTTGGATATTTGTTTATAGAACAGTCGCAAGAATCAGGAGACCTGGTTTCCAACTATGCCTTAGATTATTTGAAACATAAATTCACTACACGATTAAATCATCCTATATATAAAAGTATATCAGCCGATTGGTCATTCCACTGGCAGGATCGAATGGGAAGTTATACAAAATATATCGACTATAAAAAATCTTTGGAAGAAGAATATCCGGCCTATTCTATTTTAGATCTGAAAATAAATTGGGAATTAAACGACTTTAAGATATATCTCAGTGCAAACAATCTCTTTGATATTTCTTATTACTACATTGGGAATATACAACAACCCGGATTTTGGTTTAGTGGAGGTATTTGTTACATAATTAAATAACTCAATTCTCCAGTCTTCTATGATCATTTCCCCAAAGCAATTTTTGTCTTAATGTCTGATAAAAGGTATTATTTAATCGTTTGACGATTCCTATCGCAAAATCTGCTTTGGAGATATTCAGTTCCGATACCGGGGGCATAATTACAGAACGGCCATCAAGTGCAATCAAAAAATTATTGCTCCTGGTTTCAACCCGAAGACTTATTTTCGAATCTTCCGGAATTACCAAAGGTCGCACATTCAAGGAATGAGGTGCAACAGGGGATAAGACTAAATTACGAGCCTGAGGAACTATAATCGGACCGTCCACACTCATCGAATAGGCCGTTGAACCTGTAGGCGTTGCAACCAGCAATCCATCAGCCATATACGTATTTAAAAAGTCTCCATCTATAAACGCATGGATGGTAATCATAGAAGATGTATCCCGTTTCAGGATTGCAATTTCATTCAAAGCGAAATTTTCGGTACCAATTAATGAGCTATCGATATCTAATTGCAATAAACTACGAGGCTCCACACGAAATTGTCCGGAGAATACTTCCGATAAAGTTTCTTCTATTTCATCTTTATTTATATCTGCAAGAAAGCCTAAACGACCGGTATTAATTCCTAAAATCGGAATATTTTTTCGACCTATAGCAGCAGCTGTTCGTAAAAAAGTACCATCTCCTCCAACACTAAATGCCAGATCAAGAGAAAAATCTGCTTTATCATCCAAAAATTCCTTATAGACAGGATAATACCCGAACTGCTCTGTAAGATATCTATAGAAACCTGCTTCAATGAAGATTTCCGAAGTAAACCTATTCAGACAATCAAAAAAACCTCTGATAACTTGCAGTTTATCAGATTGATATGCACTTCCAAAAATTCCTATTCTCATCATTTCGGTTACATTTCCAGATAATACATCAGTTCATCAAGTCTTCGGCGCATGATATCATCGGCCAAACCTTCTTTTTGAGCATAATAAAGAACACGGTAATTAAAACGTTCTAAGCTTCTCAATACAGGAGATGCATCCTCCAGATCGATCCGTATCAAGACAGCCAACTTAGAGGTTTCCTCTACAGGATAGGACATCAGGGAGAGAATTTTCGCATTATTCGACTCTATCAAATATGACAATTGCGACAATCCATAATCCTGCGAATTCATCTCAATTGCAATCAATGCTCCATGAGAAGCAGCCTGAGTCGCTTCTGCAAGTTTATCCACCAATGTCGATAACGTAATAGCTCCCAAATAATTACCGTCTTCAACAACAGGAAGGACTGTTAAGCTTTCTTTACTCATCACTTGTAATACTTCCAAAAGAGGAGCTTTTCCATTTACCATCGGAGCATAAACACTTGTATTTCCTATCAGGCTATCAATATTCTCCATCTGAAAAATATCTTTCTCTGCCGCCAGAAAAATATATTTCCCATCACTAACTACAGGAAGATGTTTCAACTTATAATCCTCCATTTGCGATAATGAAAAACCTCCCGAATCCTCGGGTTTCAGTACCGGAACCTGCTTCGTTAAGAAATCTTTACTTAACATACTGTGATAATTAACACAATTCTATTATTTTTGTGCTTGAATAATATACTATTCAAGAACAAAATTAGTTAAATATTTATAGAATCGATCACATTTAATAATTTATAATGCAATTATGAGCTTATTACTTTCTATTCAAGACGGAGCGGCACAGGTAGCTCAAAACATGCCCGACCTCACAGCTTCCCCGGAAGTGCAAGAAGTTAAAATGAATATCCTGGAACTGGCCATGAAGGGTGGATGGATCATGATCCCTATTTTTCTTTTGCT
>JAVBUX010000329.1:0-3066 GCA_031554915.1 Bacteroidales bacterium
TATTGAGGCAGATAAAAAAGCTGCATATTATGATTGTTTGATTCCAACATAGCGTTTGTTTCATAACCTAAATTATTCAATCGGTTAATAAACAATTTTTCATTTGGCATTTTACCTTTTTCATCAAAACTCTTTATAACAGACAGCATATCCTGGTTAAATTGTTTTCCCGCATTCTCTCCGAATTTAGGCATTGCATCTCCACAAGCAAAAACTAAAGCATCATATTCATTTTCATGACCTTTCAGGTTAGCAACAACATCATCTGTTTTCATACTAACTCCCGAATTTGTTTTTACCTGAGTCGTCTCTGCTACCGCAAATGTTTTATACGAAATCCCATTTTCAAAAAATGCTTCCAGATATTGGAACAAACCTGACCCGTTTACAGGGTTTACTACTAACACTGCTACCATTTTCGCCATGATCTTAATTTTTATTTGTTAATTCACTACTTACCATTAGTAAGTTTATTACTTTTGTACAGCAAAATTACATAGAGTAATCTTATAAAACAAGAACGAACTTATTGGTAATAAGGTTACAAAAAGGTAAGTAATATTGATTTTCAACAAGATAAAGTTATACACAAATGAAAAAATTTTTACATATCGATCACTGCCCTATCCGTGATATACTCAGCAGACTTGGAGATAAATGGTCTTTGTTGGTACTCATTACCTTAAATGCAAACGGGACAATGCGTTTCAGCGATATTGACAAATCGATAGGAGATATTTCTCAACGCATGTTGACAGTAACATTACGATCATTAGAAGCTGACGGTTTGATTAACCGGAAAATATACCCGGAGATACCTCCAAGAGTAGAATATTGCCTCACTCAATCAGGAGAAGGACTTATACCTCATCTGAATAATCTTGTAAACTGGGCTCTCGAAAACATGCAAGATATTGTTGACTCGAGACAACTCCACCTCCCCCATTAAAATGATTCCACAGAAAAAATATCCTCAAAAATAGGGATTACCAGAAATAAAAATGGGACATAATTTTGCTCAGCAAAAAAACACCCAATATGAGCACAAAATATTTCATGAAGCAATTGCTTTGCATCTTTATACTTTCCATTGCATTTTCTTTATATTCGAATGCACAAGGACAAAGTCAGGGATCCATTAAAGGACGTATTGTTGATACAAACAAAAAACCGGTAGAGTTTGTCAAAATCTCAATAGAAAAAAACAATATAGGAAGCTATTCCAACGAGAATGGAGAGTTCCACTTGTTGAATATCCCTACAGGAGACCGTACAATTGTCATTTCCGGTATCGGGATCAAAGACCGAAATATCAAAGTCCTGATTTCTTCAGAAAAAGAAACAATTGTTCCTGACATTGAAATCGACAATTCAGTCGAACTGGGTGAAGTTTCCGTCATCGGAAAGACTGAAACCAGAAGGCAACAAGAACAAGCTTATGCCATTACCGTTCTCGATTTTAAGAAATCGTACAATACGACAGCTCCTCTCAATAAATTACTAAACAATATATCGAGTGTCAGAATTCGTGAAGACGGAGGAGTGGGTTCTGATTACAATTTCAGTTTGAACGGATTTTCCGGGAATCAAGTAAAATTTTTCATGGACGGAATCCCAATGGATAATTTCGGATCTTCTTTTAACCTGAGTAATATTTCTGTCAACATGGCCGAACGCGTTGAAGTATATAAAGGTGTTTTACCTGTCAGCCTCGGTGGAGATGCTTTAGGTGGCGCTGTAAACATTATCAGCAGAAAAGACATGAATTATCTGGATGCTTCTTACTCAATCGGATCTTTCAATACCCATCGAGCCTCAATCAATGGCGCCTATACTGATCTTTCATCAGGATTTACCATCCGTGCCAACGCATTTTTCAATTATTCGGATAATAATTACCGCGTTTTTGTTCCGGTAGTCAACCTGAATACCAATCAGAAATCTGAGGAACAATGGGTGGACCGTTTTCACGATAAATATCAATCTGCAGGCGTAAAACTGGAAACCGGCATTGTTAATAAATCTTTTGCAGATTATCTGTTGGCCGGAATCATTATTTCTGGAAATAATAAAAATGTACAAACCGGAGCAACCATGGATGCTGTATATGGAGGAGTCAAAGCAAAAAGCAACTCTTTCATCCCCTCTATTCGTTATAAAAAGAGTGATTTATTTACCGATGGACTGACTCTTTCGCTTTATGGAGCATATAGTAACGTAAATTCCTTCAATATTGACACCCTGGCCCGTAAATACAACTGGTTTGAAGAATGGGTTGCAACAGCAGATAAAGGAGAGAGTTATTATACTGATGCGGAAATTAACAATGCCGAATGGATTTCAAATTCAAATCTGACATATAGCCTCAGCGAACACCAAGTAATCTCCTTAAACAACCTGTTCTCCTCGGTAGAACGAAAAATATTTGATGAAGCTGATCCTCAAAATGAATCGAACAAAATACCACAAAATTTGAAAAAGAATATTACAGGACTAGGTTGGCAGGCTAATTATAAACAATGGACTGCAACAGTATTCGGGAAATTATATCATTTACAAAGTTCCACGTACAAAATAATGGAGCAATACACAGCAAACGAACATCTGGAAAAAATCAGCGACTCAAAAACAAATTATGGTTATGGAGCTGCCGTAACTGTTTTTGCTCTTCCGAAGCTACAAGGAAAACTATCATACGAACATGCTTATCGCCTCCCGGAAAGTACGGAAATGTTTGGCGACGGATTAATACAACAACGGAATCCTGACCTGCAACCGGAAAGTAGCGACAACATTAATTTAGGAGTCACATACGAACATGTTTTCAAAGCACATACTTTCTTTATCGATGCTAACTTTGTCTATCGTGACACAAAAGATTTTATTCGGAAAGGAGTAAGTTTAACAGCCAATCCGACAACCGGATATGAAAATTTAGGAAATGTTCTTACCCAGGGAATTGAAGGAGGATTACGTTACCAATGGAAAGATATGTTAACTTTCGGGGCTAATATGACTTATCAAAATATCATTGATAATCAGCACTTTGAAGAAAACAAAAACAGT
>JAVBUX010000037.1:0-4365 GCA_031554915.1 Bacteroidales bacterium
TGGGTTCAAACCTAATTCAGAGGCCATAATAGCACAAAGATTAGCCGTTTCACGAGAGTGTTGTAACAAATTCTGACCATAAGAAGAACGATATTTCATACGTCCGATCATACGGATTAATTCAGGATGCAAACCATGAATGCCCAAATCGATCGTTGTACGTTTACCTGTCTCGATAATTTCCTCTTCAACCTGTTTGCGTACTTTATTTACTACTTCTTCAATACGGGCAGGGTGGATACGTCCGTCCTGAACCAACTGGTGCAAAGCCAACCGAGCCACTTCACGACGCACCGGATCAAAACCTGACAAGATAATTGCTTCAGGAGTATCGTCAACAATAATTTCGATACCTGTAGCAGCTTCCAAAGCACGGATATTACGACCTTCACGACCAATGATCCGTCCTTTAATTTCATCCGATTCAATATGGAATACTGTAATTGCATTTTCAATTGCAGTTTCCGTAGCAACACGTTGAATTGACTGAACCACAATCTTTTTAGCCTCCTTATTGGCAGTCATTTTAGCTTCTTCCATGATCTCATTGATATAGGCTGAAGCCTGAGTTTTAGCCTCCTCTTTCAACGACTCAGCCATACGTTCTTTCGCTTCCTCTGCCGACAATCCGGAAAGAGCCTCCAAACGTTCTATTTCAAGTTTATGAATTTTATCCAATTCGTGTTTTTTCTTGTCAACAACCTCTAACTGAGCTTCAAGATTTTCACGAACGACTTCCATTTCATTCTTCCTCTTTTGAAGCTCTTCCTGCTTTTGGTTCAACACCAATTCACGTTGTTTCAATTTAGCCTCCTGAGACTGTATTTTTGAATTTTTAGCGCTGACCTGCTTTTCAAGATCAGCTTTCAATCCTAAGAACTTCTCTTTGACCTCCAGTAATTTATCTTTTTTAATTGTGTCCGCCTCTTTTTCAGCTTCTTCAATAATTTTTCGGCTTTTTGATTTAGTTACCGTATTACCTGCAATCCAGGCCGCGGCGCTTCCCACAATCAACCCGATTACTCCGATTATTATAGTTGTTCCCATATAAAATTATTCTTTATAAATTTATCAATTTTAGTTCTGTTATTTAAAAATAAAACGCACCATCCAAGACCTGCCTCAACCATTATTTTTTGAGACTCCCTTAGTAGCGCGTGCGAAAATAAGTCGAAACGATTATCAACTGTTTTTCTTGATAAATTCTATCAAATCGGAATTCAGCTTATCCAATTTTTCAAATACAGGCTCAATATCTTCATTTTTCTCTGTTTTAACACAGTTCAAAGAGAAATCCAGGGCTGTCATCGCCAAAAAATCATTCTTTTCCGGACCTTTAAACTCTGATTGATATTGAAGTATCCTATCATTTAATTGTCGTACGGCAATCCGGTAAAACTGCTCTTCACTTCTTTGACATCGAAGTTTATACGGTTTACCATTGATATAGACTTGTATTCCTAATTCATCGTTCATTGCATTTACTTTTATTCATTGAGTAAAGCGATGCATTTTTCGACCTCTCGCACTAACTTCGACAACCGTTGTTTGGCTCCTTTAAAATCGTCCTGCCGGACAGCTATAATTCTTGCCATTTTCAGGTTATCGTATTTGACTTTTAACGACTTTATTTCTTCAGATGCCTGAAGTAATTGTTCGTTTTTTTCAGCAATTTGCGACTTCAGTTCGTCATTCTCAAGTTTAAGTGTCTCATACATAAACATAAATTGCCGAACCCGAGCTTCAAATTCCGTCAACGTTTTCTTCTGAGCATCAGTCATAATTAAGCCAAATTGCTCACAAAAATAAGAATTTGTTAATATGAAACAAAATAAACGTCATATTTTTTTCATTCAAACCCTACCAATGGAATAATAATCGAATCCATAATCAGCAAGATCTGACTTTTCGTATATATTTCGTCCGTCGAGAACGACCGGTGACTTCATCAACTTCTTGATGGTATTCCAAGCCGGCAGGCGGAACTCTTTCCATTCAGTCACGATTATGAGAGCATCGGCATCGTCAACAGCATTATAAATATCATTCGCTGTCTGTATCTTCGATCCAAGTCTGCGCTTGGCTTCCGGCATCGCAACCGGATCGTATGCAACGACACTTCCACCCGCTGCCAATATTTTATCAATCAATACCAAAGACGTCGCCTCACGCATATCGTCGGTCTCCGGCTTGAATGCCAAACCCCAAAGCGCAATACGCTTACCTTGTAATTGTTCATTAAAATGTTTTTTCAGCTTATTGAACAACACTTCTTTCTGCGCGTCATTAACCTCCTCCACAGCTTTCAACACGCGCATCGTATAACCTTTCGTTTCAGCAGTCTTAATCAAAGACTTGATATCTTTCGGGAAACAACTGCCTCCGTATCCGCAACCCGGATAAAGAAATTTACTACCGATACGGGCATCTGAGCCAATACCTTTACGAACCATATTCACGTCTGCACCAACAATTTCGCACAGATTGGCTACATCATTGATAAAACTAATCCGAGTCGCCAACATGGCATTTGCAGCATATTTAGTCATTTCAGCAGATGGAATATCCATAAACAATACCCGGAAATTATTCAGTAAGAACGGGCGATACAAACGAGTCATCAGTTTTTGAGCTTTTTCAGAATCGATTCCGACGACTACCCTATCCGGACTCATAAAGTCTTTTATTGCAGCTCCTTCTTTCAAAAATTCAGGATTCGATGCTACATCAAATGGTATTTTAACCCCTCTCTTATCCAGTTCGGCCTGGATAGTTTCTTTCACAATTACTGCCGTACCCACAGGCACCGTACTTTTATTAACGACCAGGGTATAATTATTTATCGACTGACCAATAGTTTTAGCCACACCGATAACATAACTCAAATCCGTACTTCCGTCTTCATCCGGAGGGGTTCCTACGGCACAAAAAACAATCTCCACTCCATCTAAAACTGTTTCCAGATCGGTGGTAAAATTCAACCTTCCGGCTTTATGGTTACGCAATACCATTTCTTCCAAACCGGGTTCATAAATAGGGATAATTCCCTTTTCTAAATTCTCTATTTTTTGTTTATCTATATCAACACAAATCACGTCGGTACCCATCTCAGCAAAGCATGTTCCGCTTACCAGACCAACATAACCTGTTCCAACTATTGCTATTTTCATATATTATTGTTTCTATTTATGGAACAAATTTACAAATTATATGCTTAAAACAAAAAATGAGATGTAAGGTTTTATTATTTCCTTATTACAGACATAAACAATGGCAATACAAAGAAAGGTGCATTCAAAAATTTCATGCTCCCCTTCAAAATATAATGGAATCTTAGATCTCCTCTGTGAATTATTTTACAGCACCTTTTATTGACAACTGAAATTTATCTCCGGCAACATTACAATAAACATCTATTGTTTTATGAAAATATCCAGATTCTTCCGGTTTTATCTCGACTTCAATCTGAGTTCTCTGCCCAGGCTCTATTGGAGATTTGTTCCAACTGGGTACAGTACATCCACATGAAGATTTGATATCATTGATAACAAGAGGCACATTACCCTCATTTATCAGTCCAAAGGCAGCTTTCGAAACCTTGCCGACTTCCAGTCCTGAAACTTGCATTTCTGATTCAGGGATCCCAACTTTAGTCTTAGAAATATTCTTCATCGATTTTTCTCCGGTAATCTGTACCTTATAAAGATCCCAAATGTGAGGATTAATCGATGGATTACCTATAACCAACACTTTATTATTCTTATCCAACAAAAAACACTGAAATGACATCCCTCTCGGAAAATGATTTTTCCGATCGATTTCATTCGATTCATCCACAAAAATCGGATAATCAAATCGATCACGTTTCATCAAAAAATCAAGTTCTTTTGTGCTTTTGGGATTAAAAAAGAAAAGGAATCCAATTTGATCCGGAGCAATCGAGTCGGCCTCCTTTATTATTTTCCTCCATTCAGGCATACGGAGTTTACAACTCGTACAACCCATGGAATCAACGTATAATAGCACCTTATATGGTTTTTGAAATAAATCCGAAGCCAATGTATCCTGACCCATTACTTTACAATCAAACTTATCCGGAAGAATTACTGTTTTTCCTGTCCATTCTTCTACTACTTGTTCTATTGTTTGTATTTGGTCTCCTTTTTTACAAGAAAACAAGATTAAGACCCCCAATAAAATAAATACCGTTTTTTTCATAAAACAAAGTAGAGATCCTATCATAAACTAATTTGATACTCAACAAGCGGCTGATCGCCATTTACATCCAATCCTAAAAGAATTCCGCTCTTTTCATCTACACAAAATCCTGTAATGTAATGATCTAAGTGATAGCATTTCACCGGA
>JAVBUX010000110.1:0-5394 GCA_031554915.1 Bacteroidales bacterium
GCGTTTATTGGTACGTTTATCTAAAAGGGAATTGAGAATTGAGAATGATTTCGTAAGTAAGCCCCATTCTCAATTCTCAGTTATTAATTCTCAATTGACTACGTCGATTTTGCAAATTCTCAATTCTCAATTAAAAAGCACTATCCCAATTCCTATCGGCTTAATATCCGGACCTTTGCCTTTTTCAAAGAGGGAGAATGGTGAATAATATGCATAGAACCTGATGTTTCCGATTCCGGTTTGGAGCATAAAACGCCCGTGTACCGGTAAGATATTTAGATCCCTGCCCAGACTTCTGGCTTCAACACCTCCATTTACATTTACGTCGATTTGAGATTTAGAGTAATACTTGACATATCCAACCATACCTCCGGAGACATAAAATGTATTGCGAGCTAATTTAGTCTGATATTCAAGTAGTAAGGGGATGGTGATATAGTAAGTCAATAATTTGCTTGATTTATAAGTCTCATCAGTTGATTCTACAAATTTAGTAACTCCATCTACCACAGTCAATCCTACATTATCTTTGAAATGGTAACGGGTGAAATCAAGTCCAACCCCGCTTACTAAAAGCCAATGATTGCTTAATTGAGCTTTATATTCTATTGGGTTTATGATAAAAGAGTAGGAGGTACTGATTGACAGATCGGCATTTGTATTGTTTATTCCATCAAAATTCGCGAATGCCATTCCCATTCCGTTCCAGTGAGGCTCGATTCTTGTTTTGTTTTTCTTTTTCCAATCGAACATGATACTGTAAGAGGTTCCGTTGTATGTTGCTGAGCTTTTTGCAGGAACTTCCGGATCTGTATTAATAGAAATAGCACTTACAGTTTTATTTTGTTCTGAGACTGTCTCTTCAGAAGCTTTTACCGCCTGGTAGTCACTGTTTTCAAATAAACTTGATATTGTTTTACCTCTTAGTTCTACACCTTTTATTTTATAACAGGCATTACAATCACTCTCAATAAAGTCGAGTTTTTGAGCTGTTGTATCGATAGGAGGGAAGTAAAGAGCAAAAACACTGGTTCCGTTTTTTGTGTACATACGTTCTCCCAGATCGATTCCTTCGGCTTTTGTAATCATTTTCTTTTCAGGGCTACCATCAACCAGGATATAGCTTTCTTTATTGATGGACCAAAATTTATTCGGGTCATATTTGATTTTCATACGTAAAATAGTTGCAGTTTCCGTCAGTTCAATTTGTTCGATTTGTAATGAGGTCCGATTAGCTGATTCGAAGGCTGGGAAATTGATTGTTTTCTGTGCATAAATGAAAGTAGAGGCAAAGAGAACAAGGCAGAGAGTAATTATTTTCGTTTTCATATCAGTATAATTTAATAATTATTGAAGTTTAATGCGTTTATTATTCACATAGATAAAAAGATCTTTTAATTTATTCAGTTCCGATTCCAGTTTATTAGGAGGAAAAGTACCACGGATATAGATCAAAGTTATTTTTTTTGATTTTTCCTTGTATAGGATATATTCGTACATAGAAGAATTTTCATTTTTCTTGAGACAGTAATATCCGGTTTCTATTTTCCCGTTTTTCTGGGTTTCTATTAGTTTGGAGCCACTATTGATGTCGTTTTCGATAGCTGCTGTAGTTGCCGCAACTACTGGATCGTCGGCTGCAATGGTAAGGCTTTTATAAACCTTCATATTGGTATGCCCGGCCAGGATATCTGTTGATAGTTCGATCAGGACAGCTCCTTTTTGTTTTCCGTAGGTTTCGAAGATCTTATTTACCAGCAGATCTTTCTGAGCCATCAGATTTCCTCCTGTAATCAGGAAAATAAGGGATGATAATATTAATATTCGTTTCATGATTGAGTTGTTTTAAAAGTCATTAAAAGAATCCAGGATGTCGATTTGAGTCGAAATAACGTCATCTTCAGATTCGGAGATAACTTCAAGTGTATTTAGTGTTTGTGACTGGATTGTTTTGATATCTGTGAATTTTTTTCCGTCAACATATACGATCGATTGTGTTTGAATATCTTTTTGTTGATTGAAAAAAGTGAATTTTATTCCTACCAATAATATCATAGAAGCTGCGATTCCAATACTGATCCGGTTAAACCATATTCTTTTTATTCCCGGACGATTGTTTTGCTTTGGTATTATCGTTTCGTTTTCTTCAATCATCGCCAGTTCCCGTTCTTCATTGAAGAAGTCGAACATCGGCTTGAATTCCAGCAACGATTTATCGATATTGTCCTGGCGGAAATAATTCCGAAGAGTTTGTTCTTCCTGCAGTGAAGTTTGTCCTTCAAAATATTTATCCAGTACTTGTTTTATATTATTTGTTTTCATTTTTTTATACTTTCGTTTATGTAATACGCATTAATACGTATAAATTCTTCACGCACTTTTTTCCTCGCTCTTGAGAGATTCATGGTTACTGCATTTATCTGTGAACCTGTGATGTCCGCAATCTCCTGTAGTTCGTATCCTTCCACATCACGCATCAGGATAATTTTTCGTTGCAATTCCGGTAGCGAGTCGATAATTTTTCGGATGAGATTGACCGAATCGAGTTTTTCTGTCTCATGATACGGTGTTTTTTCGTCGAATCCAAGAAAAATATCTTCTGCATCTACTGTTACTTTCTGAGCCCTTAGTTTATCAATACAGATATTTTTTGTAGTCTGCATGGCAAATCCTCCGGGGTTGGAGATTGTTTCGAGTTGATCACGGATGCTCCATAACCGGAGGAACACCTCCTGTACGGCATCTTCAGCGTCTGCTTCGTTTGCCAGCATCTTCCAGGCCACTGCAAGCAGTTTTTGCCTTTGAGATATAATATCCGATTTGAATTGTTCTAATGTCATTGTATTTGAATAACGATACAAAGAAAAATATATAACATGAGATTATAAATTTTTTAAGTTATTTTTGTCAAGGTTTATTCTGTAATAGATGAAAAGTTCTGAGAATGATATATGTATATGGCTCAATGAGCTAATTCTGAAAGATTCTCAGGAATCTTTTCGAAAATTGTATCTCACTTTCTATTCCCGGCTTTATTTGTTTATCCGCAATTATGTAAAATCAGACGAAATTGCGGAAGAATTAGCTTCGGATGTATTTATGTTAGTTTGGAATAAACGTAAGCAATTGCCTGATATACAGAACTTCAAATCATACATATACATTATTGCAAGAAATCTTGCAATCAGTCATCTCCGGAAAGAATCTGGTTCGGGAGTAGATGTTGAAGTAGATGTTTTGGAAAAAATACATCAATCGCATGATACTCCGGAAACCGAGCTGATATCTGCGGAAGCGATGAAGAAGTTGAACAAAACCATAGACTCCCTTCCTGAAAAATGCCGGCAGACTTATCAATTAGTCCGGGATCATGATCTGAAATATAAAGAAGTTTCCGAAATCTTAAATATATCCGTCAAAACCGTTGAGTCTCACATGTCACTGGCTATAAGAAAATTAAGAGAAGCTCTCTCCTGTGAATTAAAAAAATAAGAAAAAATCACTTATCGACTCAGGGTGATTTCCTTTTTTTGCGTCATAGTATTATAAGCATAATATATGAGTGACCAAGTCAAAAATATAGACAAAATTATTGCCCGGATACTTTCCGGAGAAGCCCAGATTGATGATGTACTGCAATTTAGTTTGTGGTTAAGTGAGGATAATGCTCATTTACAGGAGTTTCTTCTCCTGAAATCATTTTGGGATGCTAGTGCAGTTTGTGATTCATCAGATTATCCGGAAGAGGCCTACGAGAAACATATCTCAGAAAAGCTTGTCTTTCAGCCGACCGGACGAGCCTCAAAATATAAAACTTACATCTGGGCCGTTGCTGCTTCTATCGCACTATTGTTGGGATCATTCTTTGTGTTTCGGGCATATATGAACAATGAGCCCGTAGAGTATTATACTTATTATAATTCCGGAGAGATTTATGAACTGGATTTAGCTGATGGAACACAGGTTAAACTAAACCAAAACAGTAAGTTAACATATTCAAACCAGTATGGAAAAAAAGATCGTAGTGTTACTCTGGAAGGAGAAGCATATTTTGATGTGAAAAAAGATCCGAATCGTGTTTTTAAGATTAATATGGAGAATAAAGCATCGATAGAAGTGCTTGGAACAAAATTTAATGTACAGGCTTACTCTGGCAATCCCGAAATTATAACTACCCTGGAAGAGGGAAGTATCCGCTTTCATTCCGGCAATGAATATATCAACTTAATACAGAAACAACAGTTGGTATATAATAAGGAATCCGGAAAAACAGATGTCTCTACAGTAGAGCCGGAATTATTTATCGCATGGAAAGACCGGCTTTATCGATATCATTCCATTCCTATGGAAGACCTGAAAGAAGAATTAGAAAAAATATTTGATGTAGAAATAATAATACCACAACGTTTGGAAGGTGTAAAAGTTTCAGGTTCATTTATTTACGGACAAAGTATTGAAGATATTCTTGGTATCATGCAAAAAAGTCTCGCATTCAAATGGAAAAAACAAAATCAAAAAATAATTATTCAATAAAAAAACGATGCCTATGAAGTTATGAGAAAACAAAAAGAAACCGGCTGAACATATTTATTCAACCGGAATCCCGACAGTGATTAATAATTAACGTTAATACGATGCGCGTCGCCAAACTTGAAATCGTATTGACCATTTTCAACCACTTTAATGATTACAAATTTATGAAATTAAAATCACCTTTCTACTTTTTTCAGTCTGAAATGTGGAAAAAAGTCTTTTACATTATGAAAGTTTCTTTTATCATGCTTTTTATTTGTTTGTTTCAAATCCACGCAACAAACTCATATAGCCAAGAAGCAAAATTAAACATTAAGAGTTCAAATATGAGCCTCCGCCAGCTTTTTTCAAATATTGAGAAGCAAAGCGAGTTCTTGTTCTTTTATGTTGATAATGATGTTGAGGGGGTAAAAGTAAAAGTAGATGCTGAAAACAGATCTATTAATTCTGTTTTGAATCAGGCATTGGAAAATACAGACCTTACTTACTCCATTAATGACCGTCATGTGACAATTGTTCGTAATAAAGAACAAAAAAGCGCACAACAGGAAATGTCGATTACTGGAAAAATTATAGACATCAATGGAGAGCCTATTATAGGTGCTAATGTAGTAATAAGGGGTACCGGTCAAGGAACTGCGTCAAATATCGACGGAATTTATTCTATTAAAGCAATTCCGGGCAATACACTTGTTTTCTCGTATATTGGTTATACGCCACAAGAGATCGTGGTCAGTAATACTAATGTAATAAATGTTGTCATGAAAGAAGATGCTCAGATGCTCAGCGAAGTTGTTGTAACGGCATTGGGTATTAAAAGACAAGAAAAATCTTTGGGTTATGCTGTTCAGGGAGTTACAG
>JAVBUX010000257.1:0-11639 GCA_031554915.1 Bacteroidales bacterium
CGCCCTCTTTTTGATTTAAAGAGGGCTATTAAAATTGAGGAATATGATTTATAAGGAACCAAAGAATCTGCTATACTACTGGGATTGTCCTTTTTTCCTTGGTGCTTTGAAATGCAAGTTCAATTATCTTAATAACATTTCTGGAATCTGTAGGATTTACGGCTAAAGAGGCCTTGCCCCAAATGGCATCGCGCAGGTTTTCAAAGTATTCAGTATAATTTCCTTTTTCACTTTCAACAGCTGCAGTAACAGGGAGCCCATTAATGTAAGTCGATAATGTTCCCCACATGCTTTGCGGTTCTTTCCCCCAATCTATTCCTACAGGTATTCGGCCTTCATCCAAATGGCCTTCCTGTACATCCAAACCATATTTTATGAATGATCCGTTGGTTCCATGAATGGCAAAAACGGGTCCCGGAGACTTTACTAACATCCCTGAATGAAGATAAATAGTCATTTCCGGATATTGTAAAGTCAGCATGAAATAATCATCAATAAGAGTATTTTCCCGTTGATAACGGATATTTGCAGTCACCTCAACCGGCATTCCGAATAATTGCAGGGTTTGATCAATCAGGTGAGAACCAAGATCGTATAATACACCACAGGCTTCACGGGCTTCTTCTTTCCATTTTTTTGGTCTTAAACCAGGTACATAGCGGTCGAAGCAACTCGTAAATTCAACGATTTTGCCCAGAGTTCCGGCTTCCAATAATTTCTTTACGGTTTTGTAATCAGAAGTATAGCGGCGGTTTTGATAAACAGAAAGTATTTTCCCTGTCTTTTTAGAGATCTCGATCAATTCTTCTGCCTGAGTTGTCGTTGCGGTAAAAGGTTTATCTACAACAACATGTTTATTGGCTAGTAAGCCTTGCTTTGTTAATTCGTAGTGAGTTTCGTTGGGTGTCAGAACGAAAACCAGGTTGATGTTTTCATCCTGAAATATGTCTTCCGGTTTACTTACAACTGTTGCCTGAGGATATCTTTCATTCGCCAGTTTGATTGAATCTGGGTTATTTGTACAAATTTTGGAAAGATTGAATCCGGGAACAACATTCAAAAAAGGAGCATGGAAAATACGTCCGGCCATGCCATAGCCAATAAGTCCTGCATTTATTGTTTTCATGATAAAAAAGTTACAATAAACACAAAGATAAAGAAAAAGATTTACATGCCGAAACTGAGTGCTCCAATATGCTCGTAAATGCAACTGAGGATACCAGTTGCAAAGATGCCTACGGTACAGAGTATAAGACTGGTCTTATTATAACCATCCGTAACAAAGCGACCTACCGATTGTTCTTCACCTTCTTTAATAAACATTGCTTTCACAATAAGCAAATAATAGTAAAGTGAAATAACTGTGTTCAACAAAGCAATAAATACAAGAAGGAATTGTTTTTGTTCGGCAGCTGCCATGAAAATATAAATTTTGCTGAAGAAGCCGGCAAAAGGAGGAATACCTCCAAGGGAGAATACAGCTAACATCATCACCAGACTTAACTTCGGATTACTTTTGTATAATCCGTTGAATGCAGAAATTAAAGTATTTCCATTATTTTGGTTTTCTACCGCAGAGATCACTCCGAAAGCAGCAAGGTTTGAGAATACATAGACCAATACAAAATAGACAGTAGCAGTCATTCCCTGACCTGTACCGGAAATAATTCCTAAAAGGATATATCCGGCTTGTGAGATAGAAGAAAATGCGAAAAATCGCTTTATATCCTTTTGGCGTACTGCGAATAAGTTACCAATGGTAATAGTGATTACTGCAGACCACCACAAAATATGATTCCATACAACTTCAACATTTTCGAATACTTTGTATAGAGTGAACATCAAAGCAAATGCAGCAGCTCCTTTAGAGGCAACTGAAAGATAAGCTGTTACTACTGTAGGAGCTCCTTCGTAAACATCGGCAGTCCACAAGTGGAAGGGAACCAAAGAAAGTTTGAATGCCAATCCTGAGAAGAAGAATACAAATCCCAGGATAACCAGTGGTTCTGAAATAACCTGAGCCGTCATATCGGAGAAATACATCGTTCCCATGCATCCGTAAAGGAAAGACAATCCAAATAGCATGACTCCTGAAGAAAGAGCGGAAACAAGGATATATTTAGCACCGGCTTCAGCCGATTTTTCTTTGTATTTATTGAATGCAGCCAAACAAGCCATTGGGAGAGAGGCTGTCTCCATACCAATATATAACATCATGAAGTTATTTGCAGATACCATCAGGTACATTCCCAGTAAAGTAACTAATGTTATCGCGAAAAATTCACCTCTTTTATGGACTGTATCATCCGATTTCAGCCAATTGTTAGCTTGCAGGAATATTAGGAAAGTCGCAATATTCAGGATATTTTTCATCAGGATAGTGATGTTTGAGCTGACAAACATTCCACCGAATGCTTCCCCTGTAGGAGCAGGTAAAAAACCGATAGCTGTATGTATGGCAAATAGCGTACAAGCTATTGGTTGAAACCATTGTTTTCCTTTATCCGAACAGAAAACGTCGTAAACAAACAGGATGACGAAAACTGCCATCAAACTCATTTCCTGTTGCATTAATAAAAAGTTACTGAAATCCATCTTTTATAAATTAAGAAAAAATCTTTATTTTCAATTGTTAATTAAATCATTGCAAGTTTTCCGATAATCGGAGCCAGACTATTGCTGATCAATTTTGAAACTCCGGATGGGTACATACCCATAAAAGCAATAGCGATAATCAGACCTACAGTGGATACTTTTTCATACCAGGCAGCATCAGGCAAGCCGATATGATGAGAATCCTGTACCGGTCCGTATAATATTTTTCCTACTGTACGTAAGATATAAACAGCAGTAATCACAATTGAACAGCAAGCTGCAATTGTCAATACCCTGTGGAATAAGTCTGTATGTTGGAATGAA
Source organism: Bacteroidales bacterium (assembly GCA_031554915.1). Classification (GTDB taxonomy): domain Bacteria; phylum Bacteroidota; class Bacteroidia; order Bacteroidales; family Azobacteroidaceae; genus BNXB01. Next base: position 2,920 of record JAVBUX010000257.1, read on the forward strand.
CCGACGAAAATTGTCATTTCAGCTACGAATCCGCTCAAGAACGGAAGACCTAATGATGCCAAACCGGCAATTACATAACAAACCGATGCAAATGGCATGATCTTCATCAAACCGCCCATTTCGCGGATATCACGGGTATGTGTACGTCCGTAAATCAATCCGATCAAAGCAAAGAATAAAGCTGTCATCAATCCGTGTGAAAGCATTTGCATGATAGCACCTGTCATAGCAGTCTGATTCATCATCAGGATTGCGAAAAGCACCAGTCCGCAGTGGCTAACAGAAGAATAGGCATTAATATATTTCAAGTCTGTCTGTACAACAGCGCTGAAAGCTCCGTAAACAACACTGATTCCGGTAAGGATCAGGAAGATCCAGCCTAATTCGTGAGCTGCCTCAGGCATCAGGTATATGGCAACACGGAAACATCCGTAACCTCCCAGTTTCATCAATACCCCTGCGTGAAGCATGGATACTGCAGTAGGAGCAGATGCGTGACCGTCGGGCGACCATGTATGAAATGGGAACAGAGCACCTAAAACACCAAAACCCAAAAATGTAGCAGGGAAAGCCCAGCGTTGAATTTCAATTGGAACATGTAGGTTGTTCGCAATTTCGAGTAGGTTCATAGAAGAGTGTCCTGCTCCATAGTAAATTCCTAAGATACCGACCAACAGGAATGCAGAGCCTCCCATCAGCATCAAAGTCAGCTTCATTGCCGAATATTCTTTTCGTCCGGTACCCCAAAGTCCAATTAACAAATACATCGGGATCAAGGCAACCTCGTAGAACATAAACATGGTAAACAAATCGATAGAAATAAAGAATCCGAATACTCCGATCGACAATAAACAATACCACAAGAAATATTCTTTAGCCATATTCATATTCCAGGAGGAGAATACACCTGTAAATACAATGATGGACGATAAGACAATCATTGCCACCGAAATACCATCAACACCAACAGCATAAGCGATATTTAGTGAAGGATACCACGTTGTGCTTGCCGTAAGTAACATCTCTGCATCCGAAACCGCACGTTCTTGTACAAACATTACGACCAGCACAGCTGCCAAAACCATCAAAACAGAAGCTCCGGTAACCATCACTGTGCGGATTTGCTGCATACTTTTGCATACAAATAAGAATAAGATCATCAAGACAGGAACGAGGACAAAAAATGATAATATATTCATAAAGCTGATAACTTTTTTTATAAAAATAATACTAGAGCTGCGATTACCAACGAACCAACTACATATACCCAGACATAAAGCTGTACCTGACCGGATTGTAAGCCTTTAATAGAGTTGGATACTTTTTGAGTAGTCCAGGCTAGTCCATCCATTGTAGCATCGATTATATGACGGTCGAACCATTTGATAGGTTCGCATATTAATCTGAAAATCACGCTTTTAGTGATAAACATCCAGACTTCATCCAAATAGAATTTGTTTACTGTAGCTGTATAGAAACCTCCAAGAGATTTGGCGATTTGAGCAGGTTTTTCACTGCCTTTAGCATACAGTACAAAAGCAATTCCGATACCGATAAGAGCGACGGCAATACTTGGAAGGGCTACAGAGATCCATTCGATATGACCATGGAATCCAATGCGGTCAGCAGATACAAATTCCGGAAATGGCAACAATCCTGTGAAAACAGAGAATATGGCCAAAATGATCAATGGCACAGTCATTAACGCAGGTGATTCATGCGGTTTGTGATGACTGTCGTATTCTTTTTCTTTACCCCAGAAAATATTGAAGTATAAACGGAACATATAAAATGCGGTTAATCCTGCTACAAACAACATGGTACAGAAACTCAATGTATCATGATGCAATGCTGCTGCCAGGATTTCATCTTTACTAAAGAAACCTGAGAATGGAGGGATACCTGCAATTGCCAAACAAGCGATAAAGAATGTGATGCTGGAGATTGGCATGTATTTGTGCAAACGTCCCATATCTTTCATTTCATTGCTGTGAACGGCATGAATTACCGAACCCGCTCCAAGGAAGAGAAGTGCTTTGAAGAATGCGTGTGTGAATAAGTGGAACATAGAAGCCATGTATCCTAATCCTTCATGTCCTTCGTAACCTGAAACACCCAGAGATACCATCATATAGGCAATCTGAGAAATAGTTGAGAACGCCAACACGCGTTTGATATCTGTTTGAGTAACAGCAATAATAGCAGCAAAAAGTGCGGTAAACGCACCAATGTATGCGATTAATGTCAGCACCTCAGGTGCTGCGAAAATATATACCGGGAATAAACGAGCCACCAGGTAAACACCAGCCACAACCATTGTAGCAGCGTGGATCAGAGCTGATACAGGAGTTGGACCTTCCATCGCATCTGGTAACCAGATGTGTAGAGGAAACATCGCTGATTTTCCGGCACCTCCCATAAAGATCAAAGCCATAGCCCATGCACCAATAGACAATCCCATAAAAGAAAGTCCTTGCATCGATGATACTGCCAAATCAGCATTATTTGCAGTCAAAGCCCCAAAATCGAAAGTTCCGGTATAGAAAGATAAAATTAAAATACCCACAAGGAAACCTAGATCCGCAAAGCGAGTAACAATAAATGCTTTTTTTGAAGCTGCAACAGCAGATGGTTTTGTATAATAAAATCCAATAAGAGAATAGGAAGAAACCCCTACCAACTCCCAGAAAATATACATTTGAAAAATATTGGTTGCAACGACTAATCCTAACATTGAGAAACTAAACAATGAAAGGAATGCGTAATAACGTTGAAAACCTTTCTCTCCGTGCATGTAGCTTAAGCTGTAGAGATGCACCATCAGAGAAACTGTTGTGATCACAACCAGCATCATAACTGATATCGGATCCAATAAAATTCCCAGATCAATATGTAATTTATCTGAAAAGCGGAGCCATTCAAAAGAGATAGGAATAATTTCCTTGAAAACTCCGTCTATTTTACCAACTCCGAAGAAATATTGAAAAGCAATAAAATAGGAAAGCAATGCAGCAAATCCCATTCCCAATGTACCGATAATACCCGCTACATTGTGCTTCATTTTGTGCCCCGTTAATCCCAACAAAAGAAAGAGGACAAAAGGCGTAATTAATATTAGTAAGCTGTATTCCATAATTTTATTCCTTTTTTACCCTTTCATTTTATTAATATCCCTGACATTAACGCTTCCGATACTACGGTAAACATTGATAATGATAGCAATGGCAATTGCTGTTTCAGCAGCAGTAATGGCAATGCCAAACAAGGTAAAGAACATTCCCTCCATGCTGTTGGGGAATAAATACCGGTTGAAAACGACAAAATTGATTTCCACGGCATTCAAAACCAGTTCGAGTGAAATCAGGATAGCCAGCATATTTTTTCTCGCAATGAATCCATAGATCCCGATGAAAAACATCAGTGTACTGACGATCAGATAATATTCCATTTTTATCATAATATCCTATCTTTTACGTGCAATCAAAATACCTCCGATGATACAAGCCAATAACAATACGCTCAATATCTCGAATGGTAATAAATATTGGTATTTCTCAGTTCCCATCAAAGCTTGACCAATCACCTTCATGTTGGTTTCCTGATCCCCTGTGATAGTCGGATTGTCGAGGTAATTTAAGAATTCATGTTTCAACAGGGCAAATCCTGTCAATGCAACACCGGCAACAGCCGCAACTATGCCATAAAGAATTCTCTTTTTATTATGATTGTCAATCATATCTCCTTTATTACTGGTCAGGAAGATTGCAAAAATGAATAATACGACAATCCCTCCTGCATAGACCGAAAGTTGTACCGCAGCCAGGAAGTGATAGTTTAACAGAAGATACAAGCCGGCAGTCCCAATCAATACAAAAAGCAGATAAGTTGCTGCGCGCAATATCTTTTTGGAGGTCACTGCCATCACCGACATGATCACAATGAGTAAGGCCAGGCAAATAAAAATAATTAGATTAGCCATAATATTTATTGATTTTCTTCTTTTACAACTTTTTCTTTCTTGATCAGTGAAGATCCTTCTTTATTCAGGCGTTCAACCAGTTTGGAACGAGTGAACATTGCATGTTCGAAATTAGTTGACCATTCGATTGCATCCTGAGGACAAGTCATTGTGCAAAGAGCACAAAAAGTACAACTGCCAAGATCATAAAGATATTTATCCAGAACTTTCTTTTCCTTTCCGGTTTCCTCATCAATTTCTTTTTTAGAAATAACCTGGATTGTTCCGTTAGGACAGTTCGTTGAACAGATTCCACAAGCAGTACATTTGTGCTGATTGTTTTCGTTGTGCGGCATAATCAGTTGTCCGCGCATACGTTCGTGAGGAAATACTTTACCACGGTTTTCAGGATACTGTTCCGTTACTTTAGGGCGGAAGAAATTCAGCATGGTGATGTACATCCCCTGCAATAAACGGTAAATCCCGACGAATATGTTTTTTATATAATTTATCAGTTTCATAGGATCACGCACAAAGCCATTAATAATATGTTCAGGAATGCCAAAGGCATCAATATTTTCCACTCGAGGTTCAACAGTTGATCAACACGTAAGCGTGGAAATGACCAACGGATCCATAAAGCAAGGAATACACAGAAGAATGTTTTTCCAAAGAACCACACAAACGGAGGGATATAATCCATAATATGGTTAAAGCTTTCCCATCCAGGAATATGGAGCGGCATCCAGCCTCCAAGGAACATTGTTGCAGCAATCGCAGCGACAATAAACATGTTCAGGTATTCTGCCAGATAGAAAAATCCGAATTGAATACCGGAGTATTCTGTATGATAACCGGCTGTTAGTTCCGATTCTGCTTCAGGTAAGTCGAAAGGACCACGGTTTGTTTCAGCATGAGATGAAATCAGATAGATAACAAACGCAATCAATGCAGGAACGTGTCCTTTGAAGATAAACCACATCTCAGATTGTTGATTTACAATTTCCGATAATTGCATCGATCCGGAAAGGATTACAATAGACATCAATGCCAATCCGCATGAAAGTTCATAACTGATCAACTGTGCACCGCTTCGCATAGCACCGATCATGGTATATTTATTATTACTGGACCATCCGGCAAGCAGGATACCTACAACTCCCAATGAAGAAACGGCTAATAGATAAAACACACCGATGTTGAAATTAATCGCATGTAAAGCCGGGTCAAACGGAATCGCTCCAAATGTACAAATGGATGCAATAATAACTAAGAAAGAAGCGATACGGAACAAAACAGGATCTACTTTGTCTATTTTAATAAGCTCTTTCAATAAGATTTTAACCATATCGGCCACGCTCTGGATGATTCCAAAAGGTCCCACCCGGTTAGGTCCGATACGACATTGGAAGAAAGCACAAACTTTCCGCTCAATGTAAATCAATAACAGTGCAAGTACCGCGTAAACAGTCAATATAGCAACTCCTACGAGTACGAATTCAACGAATAATGCCCAGCCATCGCCTATATAAGTGCGAAGAAACTGATCTATCAAATTGGTAACAACACTAAAGTCAAACATACTTTATTATTTATCTGTCTATACAGGGTACTACATAATCTAACGATGCTCCGATCATGATGAGGTCGGCTACTTTCGATCCAACAGTTGTAGGAATCAGGGTATTAACCAAAGTCATACATGGAGAACGGAACTTAATCCGGTAGGGCGATTTATCTCCTTTGCTATTGATGTAGATATCGAATTCTCCACGGGCATTTTCTACACGTTGGAAGAATTCTCCTTCCGGAAGGCGGACAATTGCTTTTGTTTTAGCAGCATACGGACCTTCAGGTATATTGTCGATCAATTGTTCAATAATTTTTAATGATTCTTCGATTTCATCCAAACGAATGATGTAACGGTCGAATGTCATACCATCCTGACGGATCATTTCTTTGAAATCAACTTTTGAATAAGCTGCGTAAGGCTCTATTTTACGGATATCGTTACTCCATCCTGAAGCACGTCCAGAAGGACCTGTAGCACCTAATGAAATAGCCTGTTCTTTGCTCAAATAACCTACACCTTCCATACGGCCTCTTGCAATCGGATTGCCTGTGAACAGCATGTGATGCTCTTTAAGCATCTTACGCAGATAAGGAATAAATTCTTTTACCTTGCGTTGGAAGTTAGGATGAATATCCTGAGCAACCCCTCCGATTACACTGTAGTTAGCCATCAGACGGCCACCTGTAGTTTCTTCGAAGATATCCATGATCTTTTCACGGTCGCGCATACCATATACGAAAGCCGTAATCGATCCCATGTCCATTGCCATACAACCCCAACCCAATAAGTGAGAGGCAATACGAGTCAACTCATCAAAGATGGTACGGATGTAGTGTGCACGGTCAGGAACCTCCATTTCGAGTGCTTTTTCGCAGCATAAACACACCCCGTGGCGATTGATGGTTCCGGAAAGGTAGTCCAGACGATCAGTGAGGTGAAGAATCTGAGGGTAAGTATAAGCTTCACTCATTTTCTCGATACCTCTATGGATATACCCAAAATTCGGGTCGATTTTCTTAACAATTTCACCTTCAAGAGAAACCCGCAGGTGAAGAACCCCGTGAGTAGCAGGGTGTTGAGGTCCGAAGTTTACGATGTATTCTTCTTCTTCGAATAATTTATGAGTAGATTCAACCGGTTGTCCCATTTTCAGTTCTACTGTCGGGACTCTTTCCATGTCTTCGATCAGCTCATTTTCCATCGGGACAGGATTCAATGCAGGATTTGCATCGTAATCTTTACGCAGAGGATATCCTTTCCAGTCCTGGCGAAGGAATAGACGGCGCATATCGGGATGGTTTATAAAACGGATACCAAGGAAGTCATATACTTCACGCTCATATAAACCCGCTGATTCCCAAAGATTGTGAACAGACTCAATCAGAGGATTTTCGCGGTCAGTAGTTGATGTTTTCAATGCAACCAACTGAGCCGGGTCCTGAGTATTGGAAAGATAATATATTGTGCCTAAACTGTCAGTATAATCCATTCCTACAATATCCATCAGGAAATCGCAGTTACATTCTTTTCTTAAGAAAGTAGCAGCTTCGTACAGGTTTTCTTTCGGAACAGTTACATTTAATGTTTTTCCGTTTTCTTCAACAACGGCAAAAGCCAGAGCGGATAGTTTATTATTCATTTGTGCCATCTGCAACCTCCTCTTTTTTAAGTTCTTGTTGTTCTGCTTGATATGGCTTCATATCCGGTTGTGAAGGCAGGCGAAAAAATTCCTGCATTTTTATTTTACGTGCTAATTGCATCATACCGTAGATCATGGCATCCGGACGTGGAGGACAACCTGGGATGTAAACATCAACCGGAATTACTTCATCCACTCCCATCACTGTGTGATAAGAGCTTTTGAACGGTCCTCCGCTGATAGCGCAACTTCCGAAAGCCATCACATATTTGGGTTCTGCCATTTGATCATAAAGACGTTTCAATACCGGAGCCATCTTGTGAACAATGGTTCCGCAGACAAAAACAACGTCGGCCTGACGAGGACTGTTACGTGTTACCTCCCATCCGAAGCGGGCGAAGTCGTAACGGGCAGCACCGAGACACATGAATTCGATACCACAACAACTGGTAGCGAATGTCAAAGGCCACACCGAGTTGGAGCGTCCCCAATTGATGACATCATCTATCTTGCTGATAAATATATTGACACCGTTGTCTTTCAACTCTTTAACATATTCTTCGAGGTATTCATTTTCTTTGAAATCCTCGTTTTTCATGTTTTTAATGTAAATATCTTTTACTTCCATTTCAAGGCTCCTTTCTTCCAAGCATAAGCTAACCCAAGGGCTAAGATGACTAAAAAGAACGACACACAAACCAGTCCTTGCGCTCCCAGATCTTTCATAATAACAGCCCATGGAAAAAGCAACACCGTTTCAATGTCGAACACTAAAAATAAAATGGCGAAAAGATAATATCCCACCCGGAATTGAACCCATGAGGTTCCACGGGTAGGAATTCCGCATTCGTACGGATCTCCCTTGTGAGGATTTGTTGAAGATGGTGCAAGCAACTTTGCAATCAGCAAAGCCGCTACAACCATGAATATAGCCGTAATAAGTACGACCAAAAATAACGCAGAATTACTCATGTGAGCGCTGTCTTTTTGTTATAAAAATACTTGTGATAGAGGGTTTTTTCATATCAGCAAGTTCAATATCCTTAATTTCGCCGCAAAAGTAAGAACAATTTATTTGTCTCGCAAAGATTTTTAGAATAAAATTGTATATTTGCAGAATCTTAAACTAGTTAAAACTTAGTAAAATGAAAAAATTTATTTTATCTACGATCTGTTTTTTACCTTTGGCTTTGTTTGCGCAAGAGGGTAAATTTGTTTTACAAGGAAAAGTTGGACAATTGAATAGTCCAGCTAAAGCGTATTTAATGTATCGCATTGGAGATGAATCTATTACGGATTCTTCGACAGTTAAAAATGGTGCATTTGAGTTTCGCGGAACAATAGATGCTCCAATCAAGGGAACCTTGATTTTGAGCCATGATGGTACGTTTGATCCTGCGGGTCGTACCCGTCCGGATGATCTTTTGCAAATTTATATTGAACCGGTTAAATTTTCTGCAACAAGTGCCGATTCAGTAAAAAATGCATCCATAAAAGGTTCGCCTCTTAATGATGACAATAAGAAATTTGAAGCGGCGATAAAGCCTTTT
>JAVBUX010000119.1:0-7476 GCA_031554915.1 Bacteroidales bacterium
ATCCAAAACTAGTTACATGGGATACATCGTCTTTCTTTTTGGAATTAAATAGTCCTAATACATTTCATGATGGGTTGATGAAGATTACAAACGGGGAAAAATATAAAACGAAGTATGGCTTTATGAATAAGCAAGGAGTTGTCGTGATTCCAGTTGAATATTCTAATGTTCAGGACTTTAGTGATGGTTTGGCTGCTGTTTATGTTGAATCAAAAACGGCAACAGGAGGAGAGAAATGGGGCTTCATTGATACATCGGGAAAAATGGTTATTGAACCTAAATTTTCGAAAGAGCCATTCCCTTTTTCCGAAGGATATACTGTTGTGAAAAAGGCTGATGATACTGAAGTGTATATTGATAAGACAGGAACTGTAGTAAGTCCTTCTTATAGGAAGGCTAGACAATTTTGCTTAGGATATGCATACGTGGATTTTTTAAGAAGCGATGGTGTGGAGGATCCATTTGCACTTAGAACTATAGATCGAAATTTTAATGTTGTTAATGTGTTGAAAGAAAATAGGTTTAAATACTATAAGTTTTCTGATGTCGCTTTTTTTCCTCTAAAATATTCAGGAAACCGCACCATTCTCGAGAATGAGACGGGTGGGACATACCTGTTTGATAATAAAGGAAACAAATTGTGCTATATAGAAGCGCCTTTTTATTTTGATAAGAAATATATCTATTATCGAAATAATAAAATAAAAGGATATATGGATTACGAAGGGGTTCTCCAGATCATTTTTGTAAAGGAAGAATTCTAAAATTCAAGTGGACTTGTTAAATTTTAGTCGGACATAAAATGATGGTATTTACACTTAGTGGATACTTAACAGTTTTTCTATTAATTCCAGGATGTTATAAAGAAAATTTTATCGGCAGGTAACACTTGATTCGAATTGGCTTTCCGTCTTTTTTTATTGGTTGCCAGACCGGCATAGAACGAATGACCCTCAGAGCTTCTTCATCGAGAAAGATATACGTTCCTTCCACTAATTCAATGTTTGAAAGAGAACCATCCTGATTGAGAGTAAATGAGTAGATAACATTTCCTTGTATTTTTTGCTTGTAGGCGACATCTGGATATTTGAGATTTTGATAAACATAGCGTAGCATAGCTGCTTGTAGGGCTTGAATTTCAGAGATAGAATCCGTTTGGTTAAGTTTCTGAGCCATCGGATCTGTTGCTACTTTAATGCTTTCAGAATTATCTTGTGATTCAAATTTTTCAAAAAATACCGAATCAGAAGGAACTGCATCAATTAAATCGGATAAAAGGTCTGCTTTTTTGATTTCATTGAGAGGTTCTATAATTGTATCTTCTTCCACTATTTGTAAAGTTGAAGTACTTGTGTTCTTTTTGGTGAGGTTTTCTTCGACAGGAGTCTCCGGAGCTTCATAATTATACTCAGACATAACTATCAGATTTGAGATATCGATAGGTTTTAAATCGATATCTTCCGTATCCCATCTCAAACGCATAAAAAGCAATAGCAGAATGGATATAACTATTACTGTGCCAATTACAATAAGTAAGGCATGCAAATGTCTTTTGGAAGATGTTTTACGTAAATAATAAGCTCCGAAACTTTTATTTCTACCTTCAAATATCAGATTGCGCCAGGCATCCGAATTCAGATCCATATATTAGATTTTGACGATGCAATATACAAATATAAATTTAATTTGCGTGGTTCTTGAAATTTAAAGGTTAAATTTTGTTTTGGATTCAATTACACTCCTTGTTTTGGCATTATGATCCATAAAGCAATGTAAGCCAGAAACCCGAAACCACAGGTAATAAAAGCAATTATAAAAAGGGCTCTGATCAAGGTTGGATCAGCATCAAAATAATCGGCAATCCCAGAACAGACACCAGCAATTTTTTTATCATTAATGTTGCGATAAAGTTTTTTCTCTTTGCTCGATTGTTCACGCTGTTCCTGCTGCATTTCTGAGGCAGAATATCCTAATTGGTAAAGAGTGTCCACTACATCAGGATAAGTGATAGCCTGTTTTCCGGAGATTAATTTTTCCGATAATATGTTGGCTACCTGAATTTCCAGACTCTGATTATCCCGGTGACGAGATAAGAATCTGTTCAGGTAAGCGTATGCATCCTCTTCAATTTGAAACACTTTACTTCCAAGATGTGCAGTTACAATTTTTTTCATGACTATAGATATTGAAGTTTATTATATAGATTTATAATACAAAGATAGGTGTAAATATAGTACTATGTAACGCAAAGTACTTAAATTAATATTATTTAACATTTGGAAAAGTAAATGCATCATTCAGAAGTAGTAAAATAAGTGAAATTTACTAAATTCAAGTTGTTGATCAAGAGGGATTCAATAAAAAAAATTAACTTTGCATAAATGATTTTTTTTATGAAAAAGTTGATTTTTTATTTTCTGCCTTTGTGCTTTTTGATTGGCTGTGGACCACAAGAAAAGCATTTTCTGACTAATGATGTGTATCGAACCCGGGTTCAAGAACAGTTCCGGAAGCGAAAAGATATGTTGAAAAACAGGGAGGCCGAAATGCTATCCGTATTTAGCGACAGCACTTTGACTACCGAACATAGAGAAGCTTTGGAGTTTCTCTATGCTTATATGCCATTATGTGATTTAGCCGATTATGATGGAAAATTCTTTTTGGATCAGGTAAAAGCTGCATTTAAGGCCCGGGATTATTTTTCATGGGGTAAGACTGTTCCGGAAGATATTTTTCGTCATTTTGTATTAGTTTATAGGGTAAATAATGAAAACCTGGATACAGCCAGAATGGCTTTTTTCGATGAATTAAAAGATCGTATTTCAGGAATGAGCATGGCAGATGCGGTATTGGAAGTTAATCATTGGTGTCATGAAAAGGTGACTTATCGAGGAACCGATGGTCGTACTTCGGCTCCTTTGGCTCTGCTTCGTACCAGTTGGGGACGTTGTGGTGAGGAATCAACATTTACAGCTACAGCTTTGCGTGCAGTTGGAATTCCTGCTCGTCAGTGTTACACTCCGCGTTGGGCGCATACGGATGATAACCATGCCTGGGTTGAAGTTTGGGTGGACGGTAAATGGCATTATATTGGTGCCTGTGAACCGGAACCGGAATTGGATATGGCTTGGTTTACTGCCCCGGCAAAACGTGCAATGATGGTACATACGAATGTATTTGGGGTATATAATGGACCGGAAGAGAAGAATCTGGAAACGAATCTATATTCAAAAATTAATTTATTGTCGAATTATGCCGGCACACGTCAGTTAAAAGTGAATGTGAAAGATGCTGCCGGTCAACCGGTGAAGGATGCAATTGTGAAATTCAAATTATACAATTATGCTCAGATTTATCCGATTGCAGAAGCCACAACAGATTCAATGGGTAATGCATCGATATTGACTGGTTTAGGTGATTTGGTTGTTTGGGCAAGTAAGGATGGATACTATGGTTATCTGCCGGCACCCTCCGGACAGAATGAAGTCGTGGTAGAACTAAAGCGTCGCTCGGGAGAGATGTACGATGAAAAAATGGAATTGCTTCCACCTGTCGAACAAAAAATCAAAACTATTGCTCCGGATAAATTGGCACAGAATGCAAAACGTTTTGTATCGGAAGATTCTATCCGGAATATATATATGCAGACGTTTATAAAGAAAGAAGCTGCTGAAGAATTCGCTGGAAAACTGAATTTAGATAAAGCACAAACCTGGAAATATCTGGAATTATCTCAGGGAAACTGGAAAGAAATAATGAAGTTTATCGAAAAAAATAATAAAAATCCGTATTTGTTCCCATTTCTGGAATCCTTATCGGAAAAAGATCTGCGTGATACGCCGGCAGGGTATTTGTCTGATCATTTGGTATATGAAGTCTTTGAAGAAGGGAAGCCTTTTTTGGATAGAGTAAAAAGAGATGAAGAAATAAATTTCACTGCAAAATACGTATTGTCTCCGAGAATAGGTATTGAGATTATTCGCCCATGGCGTTCTTGTATTACTTCTAAGTTGAATTTGAAGGAGGAAGAACGCAAGCCTCTGTATATAATTAATTGGGTAAAGCAAAATATTAAGATAATGGATGAAGAGAACTATTATAATTGTGCGATCACTCCGATTGGTGTTGTAGAATTAGGTATTTCTGACTCCCGTTCCAGAGATATTGCTTTTGTGGCAGCTTGTCGGACGTATGGTATTCCTGCGCGTTTGGAGCCGGCTACAGGTAAACCTCAGTATTTTGAGAAAAAAGAGTGGATAGATGCTTTGTTTGAAGCAAAAGTTCCGGAGGCAACAGTGAAGGCTCAGGTAACATTTACAAATGATGTCTCAAATAAAGTGAAACCTCAGTATGAGATCCATTACACGATTGCGAAATTCAATAATGGTGATTTTTCTCCATTGGATTATTATGGCGATCCTGCTTTCAAAAAATATCCGGCAACAGTATCTGTTGATACAGGTTATTACCGGTTGATGATTGGTAGTCGGGCTAATGATGGTTCTGTGACTACATTTACAGAATATTTTACATTATCGGCTAAAGAAAAGAAAACCTTGAATATCAAAATGCCTGAGGTTGTCGGTAAACAACAAGTAATGGGCATTGTTGACATGAATACGATTATTCAGTTGGCCGACGGAGCAAAGAAAACCTTGAAAGATATCTCCAACGGAAAAGGAATAATGCTGTGCTTTATTGATCCGGATCGTGAACCATCGAAGCATATTTTACAGGATCTGCCGGTGCTGCAACAAGAATTTGAAGATTGGGGCGGAGGAATTGTTCTGATGACTCCTGAGGATAAGTTGTCTGTTGCTTTTAATGCTTCTGCATTCAAAGGATTACCTAATCAGACAACCTGGACAATTGATCCCGGACGTACATTATTGAACACCGTGTCTAGTACATTACAATTGGATTTCCATGATAACTTCCCGTTGACTCTTTACCTGTCCAATAATGGAGGAGTGTTATTCTTCTCCGAAGGATACAGAATCGGCATCGGAGAAAATATTATAAAGACGATTAAGCAGTAATGATCGTAGGATAGAATCATTCTAATACCATTTTATACCATGAAACGTCGTGATTTTTTAACAAATTCTGCATTGCTGGGAGCCGGAATCCCGTTGGGGATATCGTCTGTAGCATTGACATCCTGTAGTAGCCAAGAAGACGCTCAAAAAGTGAAGACATTCACTAATGAAGAGCTCGGAATGTATTCATTTGTAGATGTAGCTCCCGATGGTAAACCATTGAAAGCCGCTTTGGTTGGCTGTGGAGACCGGGGAACAGGTGCTGCAACTCAATTTTTGAAATCCGGGCCGAATGTTTCAATCATTGCTTTAGCTGATGTGTTGAAAGACAGGCAGGATCGTTGTCGCGAAGTCTTAAAAGAAAAGGGCAATGAAGTTGCTGATTCTAATTGCTTTATTGGTTTCGATGCCTATAAAAGAGTCCTGAAAATGAAGGAAATAGATGTCGTTTTACTTTGTACTCCGACTCATTTCAGACCAGAGCATTTTAAGGCTGCAGTGGAAGCCGGAAAGCATATTTTTATGGAAAAACCGTGTGCCGTGGATCCTACTGGAATTCGTACGGTAATTGCCTCAGCAAAAGTGGCTACAACAAAGGGACTTACTGTAGTCACCGGAAATCAACGTAGGCATCGTCGTGATTACTGGGAAGCATACGTACAAGTTAAAAATGGGATTATCGGAGATATTGTTTCAGCTGCAGCCCATTGGGATCAGGGAGCTTGGTGGAACAAACGTAAACGTCCGGAATGGAGTGATATGGAGTATTGTATCCGGAACTGGTTTAATATCAAATGGCTGAGTGGAGATCACCTATTGGATCAGGCAATTCATAATATCGATGTTGTCACATGGTTTACAGGGATGCGTCCGGTGAAAGCGGTGGGTTTTGGAGGACGGGCTCAACGTTTGACCGGTGATATTTATGACTTTTTCAGTGTGGATTATTACTACGAAAATAACAAACGGATGCTGGCTACCGCTCGGCAAATCGATGGTTGTGACGGTAATGTATCCGAACAGGTTCATGGAACTAAGGGGGTTGCTCTGTTGAATGACCGTGGAGAGATCTCTATTGTGGATTATCAGGGAAATGTTCTTTGGAAATATGATTATGAAACCAAACCGGTGAAGAATCCATACGATCAGGAACATGTTCACTTTGTGGAGTCGATCCGTTTAGGTAAGAAGATCAACCAGGCTGAGGATTTGGCTTATTCAACTTTGATTGCGATCCAAGGGCGTGAGGCGGCATATACAGGAAAGCCAATCTCTTGGGATGAGATTATGTCTTCAAGTCTGCGTTATGGACCGGAGACTTATGCTATGGGTCCATTGCCAGATTATCATGAAGGCATGGCACCGGTTCCGGGTAAAACACCCGAAAAACCGGCAATGTGAATAGAAATTAAATATTAGGGATTGCAAGGTTTAATATATTACTTGCAATCCCTATTTTATTATTTATTTTGGGCATTGACCAACTTGAAATAGCTGAATTCGGCAGGTTTCTCTTCGCTTCCCGAATGGATCAATCCAGGTCTGGCAACCCGGTCCCAAGGAACCAAATGGCCGGAATCAAGAGAAGACGATAAATTTTGAAGTTCAGTCCAACTTTTCCCATCGGTACTCCAATAGAATTTGCCTTGCGAACCGTTTTTAACTTCAACTTTCAGATAAGGTTGTGCTGTTGATATCTGAATGTTTCCCAGGACATCCTCTTTCCCATTCTTAATCACTTTTAGTATCAGTTGGTTATCTATATAGCCGAAAGCAATGTGATTTTTATTGTCTCCATATATTGTCAATCCCTTGAGGCTCCCGTTTTTGTTGATAACTTTAGTTTCGAAAGAATAGTCCGGTGAATTGGGACGGACACAAAGTACAGTTCCGTTACAGTTGTCCGATTTTGGAGTGCCGGACAAGCTCAATTTCCCGTTTTTGATAGTTGTTTTTAATGTAGAATATGGATAATTCCATGTCCATTTGGGAGATAGGGTAGAAGACTTGAATCGGTCTTCAAAATCGTTGATGGGAAGTTGTTTGATGTTTTTAAAAGGTGTTTTCTGAGTCAACAGAGCTTTATTCCCTGTTGTAAAATGGGGCCAATTATCATTTTTCATGACAATTTCCTGCAGCATAACTTGCCGACCTTGGAAGAAACCCTGCCCGGTGAGGTAAGCATGAAATAGATAAAACATTCGTCCGTCGGGAGTGGTGGTAATTGTACCATGCCCGCAAGAAAGGATATCTTTGCCGTCGCCTTCGAGGATAGGATTACCAGAATACCTCTCGTAAGGACCTTTCAGATCTTTTGATCGTGCGACATAAATCTGATAATCACTTTTGGGGCCGCAACAGTTTCTCGTGGAGTAGATCATATAATAATATTCTCCCTTTTTGAACCAGTGTTGTCCCTCCATTCCTATTCTTTCAT
>JAVBUX010000217.1:0-4825 GCA_031554915.1 Bacteroidales bacterium
TGACAGGTTTAGCCTTTGTAGATGTAAAAGAACTTCGCAAAGAAGATTTGGGTATTGGTGTGGGAGGAGAGGTTATTATTCGTAAGCAGAGGCAGAAATCTGGTGTATTTTACCATGTCCCTTTATTGCCACTTGCTGTACAGATTTTGGATAAATACAAAGATAAAAACCTTTCCAATGGTCAAATATTACCTGTTCCTAGCAATACAAAGATGAACGCTTACCTCAAGGAAATTTCCGATGTGTGCGGAATTAATAAAAATCTCACAACTCACGTTTCCAGACATACTTTTGCGACTTCTGTTACTTTGGCTAATAATGTATCTATTGAAAGCGTATCAAAGATGCTCGGACACAAAAGTATTAAAATGACACAACATTATGCCAAAATTTTGGAAAAAACAGTTGTCCGTGAAATGAATGATTTATCGGGAAAGTTGGATTATACTTTGTGATAAAAATGCGAACGGCATACTTATGAAATTTGAGGTATGCCGTTTACTATTTCACTCCCAAACACTCCTTGCCGAATATTCTTCAATAAAATTAAATATTAAATTGTATTCCTCATCATTATATACACCTTTTTCGTATAACTCATCCAAAACTTTTTCATGCTTTTCAACTTCACGAAGATAATCTTTCATTCTTTTTTCACTATACATCTTTCCGAGAAGAAAGCATATTCCGATTGCAAGGGTTATGATACCGATTATTTTAGATGTTCTTTTATTCATATGTTCTTAGTTTTCAATCCCTTTGTCAAGAACAATATGCCACAAACCAAATTCAGAACTCGCCACATATCTTTATCTCCTAAATGCACAGGGATCAAGGGATTAAATAATATGGCTACTATAGCAAACGAAATAATCCAAAAATCAAACTCACCTTTATATTCTTTGATTATTCCGTAGATAGCAACAGATGTTATTGCTATCCGCAAAAAAGTATAGTAGCCATAGGGTAAATCAATTATAGCCAAGAATGACAGCCCAGCACAAATTAAATAAAGTTTTTTCATGTTTCAATTACCATTTTTTACCGCCTCCAAACACATGTCGGAGTAAAGATACAAAAACTAAGATAGTTATTGCGATGAGGGGAAAATATATGAATGGTAATACAACTGCCACTATCAGGACAATAGCACCCAAAAAACAAACCCAATTGTTTTCTTCCATTGCTTTAGATTAGATTATAAATGAACAAAGAAGAAATGGATACAATCAAAATAATGATACCAAAACATCCTGATTTATTACTTTTACTGGCATAATTTTCTTTAGGTATATTTTGTTTTTGACTAATTTTATTTTCGAAAGCAATCTGGTTTTTTAATATTACCTCTATCTCTTCTTCTGAAAATCCCATGTCATCACATATCCTATCAAAAGCATTTACTTCAAACTCATGAATTTTTCCGTCAGCTTGAATAATTGAAAATATACAAGTTATAACCCATTCCTTTTGCGATTTATTCAACGTATTTATAATATCCATTATATCAGAAAGTTTGGAATTGTATATTTCATTGGTTAATTTTTGCATTTCAGAAGTATTATCTAATTCTAACATATTACAAAAACCGTTAAACAAATATTCTTCGCCAGAAGAAATTTCTCCGTCAACTCTACAGACATGTTTCATGAGTGACAAAACAGCTGCTTTTTGACTTTTAGTAAACGTATTGCTAAACTCAGAATTACTTTTTGAGAAATTTACGTTTTTATTAGTAGATTCATCTTCATTCTTTTGCAAATGATTTTGAACAATCCCTTTCATTTCTTCAGCAGTAACATTTAATCCTTTGCATATTTTAATTAGCACATCAGTTTTTTCTATTGCCATTCCTGCATTATGTACATCATAAACACTCCTTATGATAAATTCATGTTGTTCTCGACATAAAGGTTTTACAATATCAATCAACTCATCCAAAGAGCCACCAAACATCTTAGTTATCAAGTGGTCATTATTTGTATCATTAAGATCAATTTTTAATATTTGATTACATTTTGCAATCATTATAGATTCTTCGTCACTCAATTCTCCGTCAGCCTCCCCTATTTTATAAAGAAGGTTGATAATAGCAGCTTTTTGTACATCAGAAAAAGTTCCGATGAGCTCAAGGTCTTTCTGTAAAGGAAACATAACAGTATATTTTATGCTGTTCCTATCCTCAACAGCAGGTTATTTAAAATGAAAGAAGCATGGACAGTAACTAGTTCTTGACGCAGAGGTACTGGTATACCGACAGCCAAAGAAAAGTTAAGCCCATGCTATAGCACAGGCATTAACAATTTATTCTTTTAGACTGTCTTTTGAAAATTACCAGTTTTCTGCGTCCTAAGAACAAAAAGCTAATGCTTCTTATTTTATATTTACGGTGTACTACATCTTGTAATACGGAGCAAAAATACAAAATATTTACTATTCTCAAACAAAAAAATGTTTAAGAGTACATGGGCCTAATGCTTCTTACTCGTTTATTTAAAGGCAAATTTGCATTATAAAACAATACAAACTTAATTTTTGCAAGGTTGCAATTATGAAAAGTGAATATGTGGTATCGGTAGTTCCTGTTCCCATTTAACCAGTTCCCTGTCTATTGGGATATATTTAGGATCACCTCTCCAACCCGTTATATAGTAGTTTTTAGCAATATCATCATCAAAATGTTGAACAAAGGATTCTTTAATTCTACTGCATTTTTCATTTATCGAGTTTTCTGTTGGGTTACATATATCTTGGATACTTTTTTTCATATCTTCAATATTTTCTCTATTTGAGATAAGTGTATAAATGGCTCCCAATTCATCGTAATATAAATCTAAATTTTTGAATAATATTCCTTCTGGATGCCTTAAGAATAAAAAGTAAACTGATTTAACCAATGGCGTCATTTTAATCTCAAAATTTTGGTATTCAACAAGAAAGATTCGATATTCTTTATCAATAAAAATAGAACTGACTTCCGGGAGCAAATATATTTTTTCAAATGCAGAGGCTCTACCTAAGATATTCCCTTTTTTATCGGGGAACTCACCCATATAACACATTATTGCTCTTGCTGCACTTTTTGCAATTGCATTAGGATTGATTTTAGAGATTTCTTCAAAGATCAAACTCAGCAAAAGTTTTTCATGACCATTCTTTGTCAATAATTTTATTCGTTCCCGTATCTCTTCTGCTATGTTATTAGCATTATATCCAAACCCACAGTCTGCGATATCATCATCTCCTTCAGGCTCTACAACTCTTGGAGGAGAAAACGATGTATAGATTCTACTCTCATTCTTTCGGAAAAACCTTAGAACAGAGATAAGTTCGACCATTAGTTCGTCTATATTCTTTGCTTCTAATGGCAGATAAAACAAATGTTCCTTTGAAATTGAAATTAAAAGACCATTTGAAATTGAATTAACAATAGAGTTTGAAAATGAACTAATTACATATTCTGTGTATAACTTAGTATCAATCTTAGAAATTAACGAAATATCAATTGTATTAGAGACACAGGAAGGAAAATAGAAATTCAAATTCTCAAACAGTTTATTTGGAGACTCACTCCAGCTCTTTATTAAATCAGGGATGCTAATATATTTAAACCCATATTTTGAAAACTCTTCTTCTAATAAATCCTTTTTCTGAAAAAATGATCCCAACAATTCATTAGGTTCTCTCTCAAGGTACACTATTTCAAATCCAGAAAACAGATTTGAATTATCTATTTTGATTTCAATCATTTGGGTCTATTGCAATGTTACATTTTTCAAAGATACAATTTAAAGCTATATAATATAGGAAGGGATAAATTTTTATTTTTTTGAAAATTAAGGAAAAAGGTGCTGTTTGGTCTCTCTTGCATGTTCAGGAGGTTTCAAAAAAATATTATCATTCTGTCCACTTTCCAAGCAACCACTATATATAGATCTCCCTCAAAAGTGGACAAAATTAAATTATCCTGATTTTACCTAAACCATATTATATACAGTTCAGTAAGATCAGGATAATATCATTTCATGTTCATCAGAAACAAATAACAACCAGCAGCAAGGTTTTTAAGCCCTACTGCCGATTATCTTTTCTCCTACTTATGCTTCTGCCACCATTCCAATATTACTCATCAAATCAAAGGGAATTTGATTCTGAGACTGCTGTTGTGGGTAATGAAATTGTTGTTGTCCCTGATACTGTTGAGAGGCTGCAAATGGATTCACTGCTGGCACTCCTACAGTCTGCTCCTGTGGTGAATAAACATAAGTATGAGTCAATGTCATTAACTCCCCTGTTTCCTGATTTTCATAAGGATATGGCTCACATTCAATCCTTTCTACTGTCCCTGGCAGCTTTTGTCCTATTAAACTTTGACAAAACTCAACTGACAAATGGGTTGAAATTCGCATTTTGTTAGCTGAAAGGTAATAATTACCTGTTGTTTCTGATTTTACAAACCGCAATTCTCCCTGAATCACTAATGCTGTAAATTGTTTTCCGTCTTTCGTCTCAACTTGTTTTACACCTACAATTGTAACCATGATAATAATTTTTTTGTGGATTATTTTTGTAGTCATGAACTACCGTAGAAGTGTATCTTCTACTAAAAATTAGTGAAGGGTTTGTGACGGTGACCAAGAAAAAAGAAAATAAATATCCGGCAGAAAAAAAACTGGTAATATAAATACCACCCGGGATGTTTTTCTACTCAGAATTAGTAGGGGCTCTCTTTCAGGTGGGTAAAAGTGTGCGTAATTATTACAAAAAATTTTATTTCCCAGAAAATTTCAAAGATTTAACATCTTAATGTTAATTTATTTCATTA
>JAVBUX010000172.1:0-3806 GCA_031554915.1 Bacteroidales bacterium
CCCGGGCTGAATCTTCTTCCTTTTGGACCCCAATCCCGGCGACAACTTTTTACTATTTTGATAGGATAACTTGAGGGGATCACTTTCCTCCGTTTTTAAGGGGTCAATTTTACCGTTTTTTCCATTATATTCAACATTACCAATTATCTCATAAAGTAAATTTTCAGAATTATAATCAAATGACCTTTTCTCTAAAATAGAATTTAAAAGAGAACAAAAATCCGAAATTTCGGTATCTTTTGTACCTAAACTTTTCAACCCGGAAATCATTTCAGTAACATAAGACCTATCTAGTAATACCGGAATTGAGTTTTTATTGGAACAACGCATTAAAACATAATGAATCAAGCCTTTCAATCCTGTATCCAAATCAAAATTTTTAATTCGTCTCACATCTCGCTCCAATATCCGGTTATCCAAATCTTCTAACACTTCATTTGAATCACCTTCCACAAAACCTTGCTGAATCAGGTATTCAAATCCCCATGCAATCCCACATAAGCCTTTTGCAAACGTATCTGGTAATCCGACATTGATTTCTTCATAAATTTCCTCAATCAATTCACCGGCAAAATCTTCATAAACAACTTGTCCTGTATGGCGAGCATAATGAAAGAAAAAAATAACTGCCCCCATTTTACCATAGAATAATCCACAATCATTTACAAAACTGGAATGCAACATCAGATGACGCGCAATTCGTTGAAGTATTTCCTCTGTCTTATCCGGCATTAATTCTTTTGTTATCATTTGAAAACTATTAATAATTTGTATTATTAATCAAATTTCTTATTCAATTTTATTTAATATATTATCATACAATTCTCTATATTGCTTTGCTATTAGCCTGATGTCGTATGTAGTTTCGACTTTCAGTCTTGCATTCCGGGATAGCATCGCTATACGCTTCCTGCTGTTCAATACCCATCCAATTCCACGGGATAAATCTTTTACATCTTTAAATTTTGACAAATATCCCGTTTTCAGGTGATCAACAATACCCTCAGGTCCGGTTTTCTTAAAAGCAATGACGGGTGTTTCACAAGCCATCGCCTCGGTCACTGTTTGTCCAAAAGTTTCTTCAATTGAAGGTACAATCATAACGTCTGCTGCAGAATAAGCCATTTGTAAAATCAAATGTTCTTTGATATAACCTAAAAACGATACCGGCATATCTAAATCCAATCTTATTTGAGTTGATCCGAAAATCACAAGATGATATTCATGGCGATGCTTTTCAGATAATTTTTGTAATGCTTGCAAAAGATATGTAAAACCTTTACGAGGATCGTTTATAGCATTAGCAGCTCCATATAAAATTATTTTTTTATCAGTTGGCAATTTCAAAATTTTACGAGATGCTTCCTTATCTAATGGAGAAAATTTATCTATATCCAAACCATTCGGAATAATTTCAATTTTATAACCTTTGAGTAAGGAACTTTTCTGCGCCATCTCTTTCATCCATGGAGTTGGAACAACAATAGTCATCTCCATTTTCCTCCAAGCCCTCTTTTTTCGCTTCCAAATTTTATGAGAAAGATCTTTTTCCTTATCAGAATCTAATAGTGGACATTTTCCACAACTATTTTGATAACTTTCACATTCGCCAAAATAATAACAACCTCCTGTAAAAGCCCAACAGTCAGGCAACCTCCAGACTACTTTTTTCTTAATTTTCCCTAGGTCTTCAATAGTGACAAATCCCCCGTTTACCCAATGTAACTGTACTATAGCTGGGTCAAACATATCAACATATTTAGGCACGTTAACTCCCACTGTTGCAGTAGAAAACATACGAGAAGCATTAGGGTAATCTTTTAATGCAAGTCGATCATATAACGTTCCACATTTACGCTTCTTATCCGGTATTGCTACATGTATATCTTCTCTTTGCCCAAATGTTGAATGTAAGGTAAGCATTTTGGATTCGATTCCAAGTTCTCTTAAACCAGAATGTATTCTGTAGGCTGCAATAGGAGCCCCTCCATCGCCGACAACTCCACTTAAATACAAAACATCTGTTTTTTGAGAATTCACCTTCTGCCCTGTCTTCATATTCAAATAATACCGGACAGCGACTGCATCGCTTAATTTTTCCTCCATTTCATCATCAGTCAATGATCCTCGAAGATAAGATTGTATTTCCAACATCGTGCATGGAGATGTTTGTTCAACCGGAAAAAGAAAAACATTATCTTTCAAAGTGTATTTCTGATACAAATTATTCAGGAAACAACTTCCTGTCGTCTCTGAAATATACTTTTCCTTATCAAATGTTATTAATTGATCCTTGGGTATATTGCTTAGAAGATACTTAATAAATTCATTATTCTTAGTCGATAAAATAAGTGCATTTGAAATGAAAGCTGAGTTATTAACTGTAGATTCTTTATTTGGATCTATGCTAAAATAACAATCACTGCCATTCAATAAATTATCTATAGATCCAATACTTTCGTAATCCATTTCAACAAACATTCCACCCATTTGACTTAAGACCATATAACGTGCTATATCATAGCGTTGCTCATCATAACGAAATGCATTATATTGATCAAATAATTCGGGAAAATGTTCGTTCATCAAATCATATACCCGTTTAGAATTCCACAGTTCATACTTCCACATTGGGTGATTAGTCGTCCATGTTTTCGAAAGTCCAGTCAAAAATGAAGGGATATTCTGATTCTCATCTAACCACAATTGATGGATTATTTTTGGAATATTATTATTCATATTCAAATTTTACCTTGTAATATAGAGAATATCATATCTTAATAAACTTTAGTTAGTAATTAAGATTACAAATAAAATATATTTTTTTTGAATATCCACAATTCAATTATCTATGAATTATCACTTTTTTCGAAAAGTTTCACAAAATCTGTAGTAAAAAGGAATTGTTTTGGTTAATTAAAAACAAATGTCCTGGTCTGAGAACGAACTAAGCAACTAAAATAAACTTTATTTCAGAATACTTTTTCCAAATAAATTTCCATTAAACGATGAATAGGATAAGCATCTATCGTTCCCTCAGAAATTCGGATCAGAGATCCGGAGGAATCAGCAACACTATTGGACAGAAAATCATCTTCCACCGTAACCTCATAAAAACTTGCAAATAATCGTCGATGAGATAAAATGTGTTTCTTATTTTCCATGACCATGCGGAATTTCATTTTCTCCATATTCCGGAAAATCATCTGAAACTGAGGATCTAATTGTAGCTTTGAAAATTCAAGAGGAGTTTCGGATTCCACCATAGGGAATTCATATAAATTATGCCAGACACCTTTCCCTGTTCTTTTCTTCAGATAGGTATCGTTACCCTGTTTTATATGGAAATAATACAAATAGCGGTCTTCCACTTTAGTTTTACCCTGCTTCACGGGCAAAAGGTTCACCGTCTGAGTAGCATATCCCATGCATCTAGAAACAAACGGGCAATTGTAGCAATCCGGAGAAACAGGTACGCATTGTAATGCTCCAAATTCCATGATTGCCTGATTAAATAATCCCGGACGTTTTTTATCAATCAATGCTGCTGCCGTATCTGTAAATAAGGTTTTCCCTTTTCCGGTATCGATAGGCTCATCGATGGCGAACAAACGCGACAAAAACCGGAACACATTCCCATCGACTGTTGGATAAGCCTGGTTCCAGGCAAATGAGACAATTGCAGCAGCGGTATATTCTCCCACTCCTTTCAGGCTAAGTACATCTTCGTATTTTTCCGGAAATTTTCCATTGTATTTTTCGACAACCATTTTAGCCGAAGCATGCAGATTTCTTGCCCGAGAATA
>JAVBUX010000223.1:0-6642 GCA_031554915.1 Bacteroidales bacterium
TTGAAAAAATAGCTGCTTTACGTGTTCAGAAAGCGAATATCATGGGTTATAAAACCTGGGCGGACTTTATCATCAGTGATAATATGGCAAAAACTTCTGCTGCAGCTAACGCCTTGGTAAACCAGGTTGCTACGGCTACAATCCCTTATGCGAAAGCTGAAGCGGCAGAATTGCAGAAAATGATTACTAAAACCGGTGGAAACTTCCAATTGGAAGGCTGGGACTGGTGGTATTATACCGAAAAACTAAGAAAAGAGCGCTATGCCCTGGATGAGGAAATGATTCGCCCTTATTTCAGCTTAGAAAGTACAAGAGAAGGTATGTTCCAACTTTGTAGCAAGCTTTGGGGCTTGCAGTTTGAGAAACTGACCAATCTTCCTGTTTATAATAATGAAGTGTCCACGTATGATGTAAAAGATCGTGACGGTTCTCATTTGGGAATCATGTACTTCGATTATCATCCTCGTGCAACAAAACGTGGTGGAGCTTGGATGGAAGGTATTATTGATGAATATTTTGTTGATGGAAAACGTTCTGCTCCTGTGATCTACAATGTTTGTAATTTTACTCCTCCGGTGGGAGATACTCCTTCTTTGTTGAGTATTGACGAAGCAGAAACGATGTTCCACGAATTCGGACATGCATTGCATGGTCTCCTTACTCAATGTAAATATCGTTCGTTATCAGGAACGAGCGTTCCATCCGACTTTGTGGAGTTGCCTTCTCAGATAATGGAAAACTGGGTGTTGGAGCCGCAAGTGTTGAAATTATATGCCAAACATTACAAAACAGGAGAAATTATTCCGGATAGTTTGATTTCTAAAATTCAGGCTGCTAAAACATTCAATCAGGGCTTTATCACTATGGAATTGATCGCAGCATCTGCTTTGGATATGGACTGGCACATGCTTACCGACACAGTCAACAAGCCTGCAGTCGATTTTGAAAAAGCCGCTATGAAGAAACTTGGTTTGATCAAAGAAATTGCTCCTCGTTACAGTAGTTGGTATTTTAATCATATTTTCGGAAGCGATCCAGGATATTCTGCCGGTTATTATGCATATACCTGGTCGGCAGTATTGGATGCTGATGCTTATCAGGCATTCGTGGAGACAGGCGATATTTTCAATCAGGAAGTGGCTGATAAATTCAGAAAAAATATTTTGGAAAAAGGTGGGTCGGATGATGCAGATGTGTTATACCGTAATTTCAGAGGAAAAGATGCAACCCCGGATGCTTATTTGAAACGTAAAGGTTTTGTGAAGAAATAAGGACAAACAGACGTTTTGTAATGGATACCCCGTTGTTTTCTCCCGCAAAATGACGGGGTTTTCATTTGAAAACATTATTTGTGAATAAATCGTTATAATATAAAATTTTATTTTTATGAAAATGAAGTATTCAATTATTCTGGTTTTCTTAGCGCTTTCTCTTTCGGCCTGTTCCACTCAAAATCAGGTGAAAAGTGAGAAAGATCACGCCCTCATTCAACAAGTAAACGAAAAAGTTCAGGCTAAAGATTTTGCAATAGAAGTTAATGCCGCTAATCCAATGAGAGGAAAGACTATATTTTTGTCGTCAGGTTATGATCTGATTATCAGGAATGATTCTGCGATTGCTTATCTCCCTTATTATGGCCGGGCTTATTCTGTTCCTTACGGAGGTGATGGAGGAATAAAATTTCAAGAGAAGATGAAAGAGTACTCTGCAACACCAAAGAAGAATGATGGAGAATGGTCTGTAAAGTTTAAAATAGACGTTCCTGGTTATAATTATATGATAAGTATGGATATTTTTTCTAATGGAAAATCAACAATAAATGTCAATAGTGATCAGAGAGAATCTATTAGTTTTTCAGGAGAAATGAAGTTGTAAATGTAAAGAGTAATTATCTTACACAATAAAAATAGATATAAAAGTATTTTTTAATAGAATGGGTTTTAATATTCATTCTATTTTTATTTTAAATATTTTATGATATATTTGCAATATAATTAAAAATGAATACTATGAAAACTACACTTTTATGCGTCTTTTTACTATTTGCAAGCTGTATTTTGAGTGCCCAAAACAAAGTGAAATTTGGAGATGTTCCCCAGGAAGATCTGGCAATGACCACTTACGATAAAGATCCGGAAGCAGCTGCAGTTGTTCTTTATGAAGAAGAATCTACTAGATATGATTTTCTAAGTTCAGGTCAACTTCAGGTTTATCATAAATATTTTGTAAGAATTAAAATCTTGACAGATGAAGGTTTGGATTATGCTAATCGGTCTGTTTCTTGTTATTTGGGAAGAACAAGGCAAGATAATGAAACTTTAGGTGGGCTATCGGGTAATACTTTTAATCTTGAGAATGGAAAGGTTGTGAAAACCCCGCTTTCAAAGAACCATATTTTCGAGGAAAAGGTTTCGGATAGCCAAATGCGCACAAAATTTTCGTTCCCGTCCGTAAAACCGGGTTCCGTCATCGAATACCGTTATGAAATTCAAACCCCTCATTACACCTATCTTCCTGATGTATTTTTTCAACGTTCTATACCCGTTAAATACAGTAAATATGAGTTGTTGATTCCGGAATATTTTACATTCAGAAAGGAAACAAAAGGATCTGAACCCATAAAATATACGGAAAAAATTGAGAATCAGACATTTATTATAGGTTCGCAAAGGCTCAGTTGTACATGTGAAAATATGTTGTTTGAAGTTGAGAATCTTCCTGGTTTGAAAGATGAAAGTTATGTCTGGTGTTTGAAGGATTTTATGAGCCGTGTTACCTTTGAATTGGAAGGAATCGTAATTCCCGGCAGCGTTTATAAACAATTTTCAAGTTCATGGAAGACCGTCGAAGGAGAAATGCTGAACTATGGTAATTTCGGAAAACAATTCAATCATAAGCTTTTTAAGGATGAGTTTGCAACTCTTTTGAAACCGGAAATGGATGGAATAGCTAAGGTGAAGGCTATTTACAATATGGTTAGATCGAAAGTGAAATGGGATGATAAATCGACAGTATGGGCAAGTGATCCTAAAGATGCCTTGAAAAAGGGTATTGGAACCAGTGGAGAAATTAATGCTTTACTTATTTGTGCATTGAGAGAAGCCGGTTATAATGCCTACCCGGTTGTGATGAGTCAACGGGATAAAGGAAGATTGCCTTATACTCACCCCACAATAGATAGTTTCAATTATTTTATTGTTGCATGCGATATAGATGGAAATCCGGTCTATATGGATGCTGCTGCTAAATATGGAGATATCAACGTATTGCCTCTTGAATGTATGTCTAATTATACACGTAGTATCAGATCCGATAATCTCTCTGATTGGGTTGACCTCAGTGTAATTAATTCAACGGCTAATCGTCATTCCGTCAGTGTTATTATGGAATTTAACCCGGATGGAGCTTTGTCTGGAGAAATTGCTGAAAACCTAAGCGGAGAAGCTCGTTATGTTTTTCGTGAGCACTACGACGGATATAAAGATCAGAATGAATATATTGAAAAAAGGCAGTCGGAAGATAAAATTCAGATAACTGATTTCAAAGCGGAAGGAATGAGTAATGATGAAGATAAAACAGTACTTTCTTTTAAATGTACTAAAAATGATGTGGTTTTAGGAGATGATCATATTTATTTGAATCCAATTCTTGTGCCTATTTATAGTGAGAATCCTTTTAAAGCAGAGCAACGTAAATTACCGGTTGAATTTTCATATCCGCTATCTCTTACAATAAATACTGTTTTAAAAATTCCGGAAGGTTATGCTGTCGAAGAATTACCGAAACCACAACGTCTGTCGTTGAATGATGATGAAGCCTCTTTTGTTTATCGAATACAGGATGATGGAAAAGGTTCTATCGTTGTAGGATTGAGATATAATTTAAAGAAAATTATTTATGCGCAAACCGAGTATGAGCATTTACGTGATTTTTTTACTCATTTGGTTAACGCTAACACATCTCAAATCGTTCTTAAAAAAGTAAAATAATGAAAGGATTCTTGGTTTTTGTACTCTGTTTCTGTGGTTCTTTTGTTTGTGCCCAGGATTTCTCCGTAAATAAAATTCCGGAAAATCTGAAAGAAGATGCTTATGCTGTAATCCGTTTTGAAGAATGTAGTTTTATTCAAACAGATATCAATAATGCTACGGAGAAAGTAACACGGGTAATTACAGTTCTGGATGAGAAAGGTAAAGATCTGGCTCATATACAGTTTTATCAGGATAAGTTCCGTAGATTGAAAAATTTTTCAGGAGAGATCGTCCTGGAGTCAGGAAAAGTTTTTAAAAAAATAGGGAAAGGGGATCTTAATACCACTATGATTTCAAGTGAGTGGATCAGTGATGATAAATTAACTTATTACACCTGTGAGTCACCATCTTATCCTTATACCGTGAAGTATAGTTATGAGATAAAGTGGGACGATGGCATCGCATATTATCCTACGTTTGCTCCGGCGATGCAAAATGCTTCTGTTGAAAAATCCACTCACCGGATACAAATCCCGTCTTCATTTTCAATCAGATATAAAGGAAATGAGGTTGCACCTGAGCCTGTAAAAAATACGTTGAACGGGAATCTTGTTTATACCTGGACTTCAGAAAATATTGCGGCAATTCGCAATGAGCCTTTTGCTCCTTCGTATTCAGAATTGGTCCCGTTGGTTTTTATTGCGCCTAATGAATTTTGTTTTGATGGAGTTTGTGGAGATTTGTCTTCATGGAAAACCTGTGGCATTTTTTTGTCTAAGTTGTTGTCTGGTAGAAATATACTTCCTCAAGCGACAATAGATAAAGTGAAGGAAATGTCAACCGATGATCCGGTAGAGACTGTGAAACGAATCTATGCCTATCTCCAATCTACAACTCGTTATGTAAGTATTCAATTGGGAATTGGCGGGTATCAGCCTATTCCGGCAATGGAGGTTGCTAAAACCGGTTTTGGAGATTGTAAAGCGCTTACGAACTACATGAAAGCAATGCTTGATGTTACAGGAATTAAATCTGAATATTCTATTGTGCATAGTGGTGGCAAAAAAGATATGTTTACGGATTTCAGCAGTTTTACGCAGGCGAACCACGTTATTCTTTTTGTGCCGCTCAAGAATGATACTATCTGGTTGGAGTGTACAGCTAAAGAATATCCTTTTGATTATATTCACAGTGGTATTTCGGGACATGATGTCCTCCTGGTTTCCGGAGAAGATAGTAAGTTGTACCGTATAAGAACTGATGTCCCTGATTCTCTCAATAATGAGGAGCATACAGTGAATATGAAAATTCAAAAAGATGGAACCTCAAGCTATTCAATAAAAAGCCGATATGTGAATCAGGAGATGGAGAGCAAACTCAACTTTACTTTGTATATGAACGAAAAAGACCGGATGAGTACTCTTGCCAAAGGACTTTCGGCTTCTAAATCTCAGATACGGGAAATAAACACTAATTACATCAAATCAAAAAATCCTGAAGTTGATATCAATTATATGGTTGAGTCTCCAATGTATGCAAATAAAACCGGAAGCCGATTGTTTATTCCTACACATCCGTTCAAAAGTAATTATGATAAGATCTTTTATTCAAATACAAGGAAATATGATGTTGAATTTAAGTATCCTATATATGAAACAGATACGATAATAATGGAGTATCCGGATGGAATGCAAATTGAAACGGCTCCTAAGCCGGTAAATCTAAAATCAACATTTGGTACATTTTCATCAAAATTGATTCAAAATGGACAAAATATCATGATTGTGTATCAAATAAGCATACCTCCAGGAAGATATCCGGCTTCTTTATATCCGGAAATAAAAGATTTTTTTACTCAAATAGAGAAAAATTATACTGGAAAGCTGATTCTGAAAGAAAAGTAAAGACGGAAATCCGCACGGATGGAGCCCCTTTTGCAAGAAATATTCATTATATTCGGTTATCTTCCTCTTACAATGAATAAGCTTGCCGTAACAGGGCAGGAGGGAACTATGTCTGTTTTGTGTTATTGAGAGATAAAAAAATCAGGCGAATAAGCCTGATATATAATTTGATTGAGCATTTTCTTGAATATACTATAGAGAAAAGTAATATCCTTTGTCCAACAAATTATCGTATTTTTCTTTATTGAAAGTATAATAAAATGCTCCTCTTTTAGAACCACTTTTATCTTTTTCTTCAGATTTTTCAAGAATGTCCATTCCCAATAATTTTTTTCTGAAATTCCGTTTATCGATAGGAGTTTGATAAATCGCTTCATAGAGTGATTGCAATTGAGGCAACGTAAATTTTTCGGGTAATAGGTTGAACCCAATAGGACGATTAGACGCTTTTCTTTGCAATAGCTTGATGGCATCTTCCAACATTTGATTGTGATCGAAAACCAAACTTTTTGCCTCTTTAACATTAATCCATGCTGCATTATGCTCTTTTTCCAGGTCTTCGTTAAATAGCTCCATGTTAATAAGGGCATAATAAGCAACAGAAATAACACGTTCACCTTCATCACGTCCGACATCGCCGTACGCACCAACTTGTTCGATAAATAAGTTTTGCAGACCAGTATATTCTTCAATAACCCGGATTGCAGATGCATGCAAGCTTTCTCCTTCCTGAATAAAACCTCCCATCAAAGAGGGTTGTCCTTTTT
>JAVBUX010000293.1:0-6009 GCA_031554915.1 Bacteroidales bacterium
GATTCCGGACAATTTCGTATTCCGGAACCGGAATATGGAAAAATGCCATTGCAGGCAAAATCCGTCTGTTTTCCCTGAAAATACGATCACTTTCCGTGCGATACCAATGAATCTGGTCTTCCCTTACCCAATCGTAAAAACCATACGACTCATTGCCTGTATAGGCGTTTGAGTCGAAAAAGAACAAATTAGCGACATCCGAAATCCCGTCCGAACCTTTCAACGGGATAACACAATTTCCCATTCCGGATGAGGTTTGTAGTGCATTATAAGTCAGGTTATAGGGATTCTGTTGAAGAAATTGCAGAATATCTGCCTTCTTCATATTCGTTTCTACATCATGATTCCCGAAAGTGACAACAAAAGGTATTTGTAACTCTTTCAGGATATTGCTTAATCTGGTCCAAGCTTTGATAGCCTCCCATTCAACTACGAGATCTCCTGTAAAGACAATTAAATCCGGTTTTTCTTCCTTTACCAATGTCCGGATCAATGCTTCAGTACTATCGTTATAAGCATCGTATTGAGGAGCACAATTCCAATGTAAATCTGTAATTTGTACGATCCGGAATTTTTGGTTATTAAATTTCAGATCCTGTGGTTTGTCGGTACGGAATGGTTTTACCGGCAGCCCGTTGATATCAAACAATTCCGGCATAGCATCGTTTGTAAAACAGTACCGTACATGAGTAGGGGATTTCACGTTATCTGAAGTCAGGATTATCTCTCCGGTCTTCTGCATACTGCCCTTTGCCGAATAAAAGACTTTATCTGTACCTGCCAATTGGAAATTGCGAATTGTATCTCCCTTCACAGCAAGTTTTCCATAAGATTTAAAGCTCAATACCGCTTTGTTTTTTTCAAAAACGACTTTATCAAAAGCCGGAAAATTTGCCTGTATATCTTTTTCTCCATAAGTATCTTTCAGCGCAAGATTAGCCAGACGTACTCCAACGCCCTTTTTCATATTCGGATGAATATCTTTAACGTTATCGACTAAATCTCCAACAGATATCATACCTGTTTTAGACAAGGACAGCGCATTCTCCTGCTGTTCACGTAATAGTGCCCCATTTATATAATAGTAACCCGACCAGGGAGCTATTTGCACATAATAAAATGGGAAATGGGTGTCGAATGCTCTTCGCCAACCTTGGATCATACCTTTGAATAATTCTCCATAGTCGGAAGCCTCTGAGACATTTGCTTCTCCCTGATACCAGATGGTACCGTTGATCCGATATTTGGTAAGCGGATGGATCATAGCATTGTAAATGACTCCTGGTTCTATTGGGTTCCATACATTTTTGACTTTGGAAGCCAGGTATCCCAGACGGGAATTATTATCATAAACTTCTTTAGGAGTCCAGCCCTGGATACAGGTTCCTCCCCAACTGGATCCGATCAAACCAAGAGGCGTTTTTAATTTTTCATTCAGTCTTCTTACGAAAAAATAACCGACAGCGCTAAAATTTTTCGCAGTTTTTTCATCACAAACTTTCCATTCTCCATTACAAACGTCGAGAGGATTATTGCTATGAACCGGATAGATCTGGAAAAAACGAATCTGATTGTTGGCAGCGGAACTATAATCCTCCCCTGCATCAAGGATGCCTCTCCAATTGGCATTCATCTCCATATTAGATTGTCCGGAACACAACCAGACCTGACCGATCAGAATATCTTTTATTTCTTTCTCCAGGATGTTTTTTTCATTAAAAAAACGGATAGAGTAACTTCCCCCTGCTTTTGGTGTGCGGATAACGGCTTCCCAAGAACAAGTTCTATCGGGAGATACTGTTACTGTATCCCACGAACTCCAGTCACAAACCACTCTTACTTTAGTGTTCCCCAGCGCCCATCCCCATAACTTTACCTGAGAATTTTCGGCCAGCACAGCATGGTCACTGATGATGGGAGGTAACCTGAAGTTCGACTGCGCAAACACACAAACCGGTAACAAAAACAGGATGATACATATGATTTTTTTCATTATAAAATAGTAATCTTAAATCTGCGTTTCTGAAAATGCCCCCATTTCTAAATATCTCTTATACAATTTATTATATTTCTTGGATTTCTCCATATCTGGATGATATTCAGAAGAGAAACCTTGTCCCATGGCTTGTTGAGCGTCAGTTATTGTGTTGTAAATTCCGGAAGCTGTTGCAGCAAACATAGCAGCTCCTAAAGCACACACCTGGTCGGATTTAGCTACTTTGATCGGCATTCCCAGCACATCAGACAGAGTTTGCATCACGAAAGGAGATTTTTTCGAAATACCTCCGATTCCAACAATTTCATTGATTTCAACACCATTTTCCAATAGTCTCTCAATAATTGCTTTTGACCCGAATGCCGTCGCTTCGACCAGCGCCCTGAAAATGGCAGGAGCAGTACTTCCTAGTGTCAGTCCGGAAATCGTACCTTTCAGTAGTTGATTGGCATCGGGGGTTCTTCTGCCATTCATCCAGTCGGTTGCGATGACCGTACTTTCTTCAATAGAGATTTTTTCCGCTTCTTTTGTCAATTCGGGAATAATCCTGGAAGTCGTTTCTTCTATCAGTTTTTGCTTTGTATTCTCATCGAGTAAGGTTGAATTACTCAGAAGATTTGTAACACTCCAACCGATTACATTCTTATACCAGGCATATATATCTCCAAAAGCAGACTGTCCCGCTTCCAGACCAATTGTTTCGGGCAGTACCGATCCGTCCACCTGTCCACAAATACCAGGAATCAGTTTTCCTTTCATTTTTTCGTAAGGCACCACCATAATATCGCATGTCGAGGTACCGATTACACGTACAAATCGCCCTTCTTTGATTTCAGCTCCTACAGCTCCTACATGACAGTCGATAGCTCCAATCGAAACCACTACTTGTGTACTCAATCCCAATCTTTTTGCCCAATCTTCGGTCAGAGTTCCTACTTTGGCATCGTTTGGCTGAGTATTTTCATATAAACGCGACCGGAATCCGGCTAACAATGGATCCAGCGCTTTCAGGAAATCGTCAGAGGGTAGTCCGTTCCACGATTCATGCCACATCGCTTTGTGTCCGGCAGCACAACGACTGCGAACCATCGTTTCCGGCTTGGTATTTCCGGTAATTAATGCAGGCATCCAATCGCAGTGTTCTGCCCAGGAATAAGCTTTTTCCCTCAAAGACGGATCTTTTCTTAAAACATGAAGCATTTTAGACCAGACCCATTCGGAAGAATAGATACCTCCTTCATACGCGGTATAATCAACAGCCCATTTTTTAGACAAGGCATTGATTTCCGCAGCTTCATTAATGGCAGTATGGTCCTTCCAAAGTACGAACATGGCATTTGGATTTTCCGCAAATTCGGGAAGTAAGGCCAATGGTGTTCCGTATTGATCGGTCAACACAGGTGTTGAACTTGTCATGTCGAACCCGATTCCCACGACTGAGCCGGCAACAGTATCGGGAACTTTGGATAAGGCATCTTTTATAGCAGTTTCCAGAGTCTCAATATAATCCAGGGGATGTTGACGGTATTGATTTTCGGTAGGATTACAAAACTTTCCAGCACTCCAACGTGGATAATACTGAACCGAATGTGCAATCTCTTTTCCATTTTCCGTATCTACGATTACCGCCCGGCAAGAATCCGTACCATAATCTACTCCGATGACATATTTTTTCATATCGTATTTTTTTATGATTATTTATTTTTCTTTTAAGTCGCTACAAGTCAGAATATCCGGCTTTTTGATAAAAGCGTTGAAATCATTACAGGAAGAATGTCCGGCAAACGGCGCATAAAAATGATCCGGTCTGTTAAAAGCATTCCTCCACAAAAGTACAGAAGCAACCGGATATTTTGATAATACCGGATACAGAATTTCCGTAAAAAAAGTATCGTATTTTATACCTTCCGTTCCGGTTTCTCCGACAATGGGGATTTTATTCGCTTTATCGGCATAGGAACAAACCAGATTCAGGGTTTTATCCATTTTCCCGGCATAATATTTCAATTCTTCGGGTTTTGTTCCATACGCATAACAGTCAAAGCCGACAATATCCACATAGTTATCTCCCGGATAACGCTCCAGGAAAGAGTCCTCTGTATCCACATCCGTAGGCGAATATGCATATAATAAATGATGAATATTTTTGGTATTTTTCAGATAATCCACTGTCATGATCCACAGTTTCTTATATTCTTCCGGGGTACATTGCTCTTTGCACCACCAGAACCAATTTCCGGTATGCTCGTGATACATTCTAAAAATGACAGGAATATTTGTCCCCTGATCATCTTTCAGATCTGAAAAGAACGCTGCCAACCAATCCAGCCAGACCATGTATTTTTCATGATTACTTCCTCCGGGGAGTACCGAACGAACGACAGAATCCTGTTTGCAATCCCATGCATTATTTCCGGTTACGATATTATCTCCATGCCAACTGATGGTATTGATAGAGCCCCGTTGATGAGCTTCTTTTATATATCGTTTCATATCGGAGAAATAAATTGAATCCAGATTGTATTCCATACCAGTTTCCACATGACCTATTTCCCAACCTGTCAATGCAGGATAATCTCCACAAACCTCTTTTGTATCCGACCTGCCTGATTCTTTGTACCAGCCGTGTCCGTATGCAAGATCGTCCTGGTGACCATACATAATGCCGTTGTTCAACGTTCTTTTAATTTTCCAGAACAATGCTGATGTTTCCGGAGTACATTTTTTATCTATTGGAGCAGCAACAAGCAAATTTTTCAGTTTCACGTTGTATTTTTTAATCAGGGAAATGGTATTGTCTGTATTAAAAACAGCATTCAGACCTTGTTCTTCCTGTGCGGGATCTCCGAGGTAATTATCGCCTTCTGCCCAGAAAACATGATTACCGGAAGGACGTCCGAAACCTCCCCAGGCCCAAAAATTACATCCGGCTAAAACATCTTTTTTTGTGGCATAAGTCAGGATTTGTTTAAATACACTTTCGTAGTACTTATCTCTGTAGCTAGTCGAATCTTCCGGATTATACTGATGATGATCTCTCGGTAATCCGAATTCTTCTAAAACAATCGGCTTATTTAGTTTTCGAGCCAATGTTATATGTTTGTCCATGTACTCACTTGTTTTAACAATACAAGTATCAATTGTGCCGGGTATATCCTGACTATTCAACCACTCCCAGTTTTTTGGCCAGATATGCATGGTCAGATAATCGATATTTGAACATGTATGAATCGTTTCATACAAATTCATGTCTTTTTCCGAACCGGCAATTCCTTCCGAACCCGTAGATATCAAGTGATTAGGATCCAAAGACCGGATATAATCCGCTATTTCTTTCAGCCAATTTGTGTATAGCACTTTATTTTTGTCGCCAAACGCACGAGGTTCGTTTGCAATCTGCCACGACATAATAGCTGGGTCTTCCACGTATGGTAAATTCGTATATGTGTTTTTCCGGTCAATAATGTACTTTATATGATTCTTCAATAATATCCGACAAGAATCACAAGAGGCATACTGTTCTACATATTTCCCGAAAGCAGGCCAACCATCCACTGCAGGAATAGGAGCTTTACCATGTCCCGTCCATGCGAGATACTGACTGTATCCACCCGACCATTCCCAACTATTTGTGAAGTATAAAACAGCATACATTTTTCGCTTACCCATTTCGGATAATAAAAAATCCAATCCATCCAGTAATTCGGCGTTATATTTCCCAGGTTCAACCTGAAGAGCCGGCATTACTTTGCTGGGAACTCCATCCGGCCCATCTGCTCCAACTAAAATTCTCAAATTATTTATCCCGTTTGACTGCATAAAATCAAGTTCCTTCATCAAACGATCCCTGTCTCCACCTTTTCCTTTGGAACCCAATATTGCTCCGTACCAGAAATTTGTTCCAATAAAATAATAGGGTTTATTATCGATTTCAAAATGCCCATGGTTGACCTTGACAAAGGAAGTCGTTGCATTATTCTCCTTACAGGAAAATAGAACAATGACAAAAAGAG